>JAFSWO010000076.1 GCA_017450165.1 Bacteroidales bacterium
AAATAGTAAATTTGCACCCTATTTTAGACTAGGAATACTATCTAAACACACTAACGATATGCAAAACAAAGGCGCCATTTCTTTTGTGGCAATTCTGATCGGCCTTGCCTGCCTGTTCCAGCTGTCCTTCACGGCAGTGACGTACATCCAGGAGAACAAGGCCAAAAAGTTTGCGGAGAATGTGGTCAAGGAAACTGAGCAGAGCGAAGCGTTCGCCGCTGTCTCCGACCTGGACAAGGCATTCTACCTGGACTCTGTGAAGACGACCGCAAACAAGATTTATCTGGATTCGGTCTCCGCTAAGAAAGTTTACTTCGGCTATACGTATAAGGCCGTGAAGGAGAAAGAGTTGAACCTCGGTCTGGACCTGAAGGGCGGTATGAACGTCACCCTGCAGCTCGACCTGGCAGACCTCGTCCGCAACTGCGCGCGCGAGAAGACCACGGACCAGTTCAACCAGGCCATGGCTGTTGCCCGCGAGCGTGCTTCCCTGACGCACCAGGACTTCATCTCCCTCTTCAAAGAGGCTTGGGATGAGATCAACCCGCAGCAGCGCATGTCTTTCGACATCGACCTCGACAAACTCAGTGGCGATGTGAAGAACAAGACCCGTGCAACCAACGAAGAGATCATCTCCCTCCTCAACAAAGAGGCTGAGGCTGTGATCAACAACTCCTACACCGTTGTGGAGCGCCGTGTCAACCAGTTCGGTGTTTCCCAGCCCAACATCCAGAAGATCGCCCGTACCGGCCGTATCCTCGTGGAACTTCCGGGCGTGAAGGAGCCGGAGCGTGTCCGTAAACTCCTCCAGGGCACCGCATCCCTCGAGTTCTGGCAGACCTACACCTATCAGGAGATCGCTCCGTTCCTCCAGGAACTGAACGAAGAGCTTCGCGCACAGGTGGCTGCCGGCGCACCGGTGGCTGTCGTCGAGCCTAAGAATGAGGCTAAAACCATTGAAGATGAGCTCGCTGCCGCTTCCGCACAGAATCCGGACGATGCAGCGGTGGCTGCTGCCAACCCGCTCTTCTCCAAGCTGCAGCTCTTCGGCGGCAACTCCGCCCTGCTGGGTATCGCCCACTACCGCGACACCGCTGCCATCAACGCATGGCTGGCTAACTCCAAGGTGGCTTTCCCGGGCGACTTCGTTCCGGCATGGAGCTTCAAGGCCTATGCCGCTGAAGGTATTCAGCCCGACACCTACTTCGAACTCGTCGCGCTCAAGAGCGTGGCCGGCAAGGGTGCCGTTCTGGATGGTGGCGTGATTACCTCCGCCCGCGTGAACTACAACCAGATCAGTGGTGAAGCCGAGGTCAACATGACCATGAACAGCACCGGTTCCGCCAAATGGGAAGTGATCACCGAGCAGAACGTGGGTCACCTGATCGCAATCGTGATGGACGGTCAGGTTTACTCTTATCCGAATGTCAACGGCAAGATCTCCGGCGGCTCCTCGGCGATTACCGGTCACTTCACCCAGGCTGAGGCGGACGACCTTGCAACGGTCCTCAAGTCCGGTAAGCTCTCCACCCCGGCCCGCATCGTTCAGGAGCAGGTGGTCGGCCCGTCCCTCGGTGGCGCGTCCATCCGTTCGGGTATGATCTCCTTCCTGATCGCCTTCCTGCTGGTGCTCATCTACATGGTGCTCTTCTATCGCCGTGCGGGTATCGCCGCCGATGTGGCACTGCTCTGCAACGTGCTCTTCCTCTTCGGCGCACTGGTTTCCTTCGGTGCCGTCCTCACCCTCTCCGGTATTGCCGGTCTGGTGCTGACCATGGGTATGGCCGTTGACGCGAACGTGATTATCTACGAGCGCGTCAAAGAGGAACTCAACGCCGGCAAGGCGCTCCGCCTGGCTATCGCAGACGGTTACAAGAACGCATATTCGGCAATTATCGACGGCCAGATCACCACGTTGCTGACCGGTCTGATCCTCGCCATCTTCGGTTCCGGTACCGTCAAGAGCTTCGCTATCGTGCTCGTCATCGGTATCATCACCTCGGTGATTACCTCCATCTTCATCACCCGCCTGATCTTCGAGGCACGTCTCTCCCGCGGCAAGGACATCTCGTTCTACACCAACGCTACGAAGAACTTCCTCAAGAACACCAAGATCAACTTCCTGGGTGCCCGCAAGTGGACCTACATCATCTCCGGTGCCCTGATCGCCATCTCCCTCGCCTTCATCTTCACCAAGGGCTTCTCCTACGGTGTGGACTTCAGCGGTGGCCGTACCTATGTGGTTCGTTTCGACCAGCCGGTTACTCCGGAGCAGGTGCGTGCAGCTACCTTCGAGGCATACGGTGAGGCAGCCGAAGTCAAGCAGTTCGGTGGTGCCAGCCAGATGCGCGTGACCACGAAGTACCTGATCAACGACAAGACCACGGAGACCGACAAACTCATCGAGGCCAAACTCTACGATGCTTTGAAGGACTTCTTCGCTACGCCGCTGACCCTGGAGCAGTTTACCTCTACGCTGGACAACCCGAACGGTATCGTCTCGTCGGACCGCGTGGATGCTTCCATCGCAAGCGAAGCCAAGCGTGACGCCGTGATTGCCGTGGTGCTCGCCCTGATCGCCATCTTCGGTTATATCGCTATCCGGTTCAAGAGCTGGACCTACGGTCTCGGCGGTGTGACCTCCCTGGCTCACAATGCCGTCATCGTGATCGGCTTCTTCTCCATCTTTACGGGAGTCCTGCCCTTCACCCTGGACGTCGATGCCCAGTTCATCGCTGCCGTGCTGACCATCATCGGTTACTCGATCAACGACAACGTGGTCATCTTCGACCGTATCCGTGAGTACAAGGCCCTCTACCCGAAGCGTGACCTGAAGCAGAACATCAACGAAGCATTGAACAGCACGCTGTCGCGTACCATCAACACCTCCGTCTCCACGCTCGTCGTGCTGCTCTCGATCGCCATCTTCGGCGGTGAAAGCATCCGCGGTTTCGCAGTGGCTCTGACCCTCGGTGTCCTGGTCGGTACCTACGCGTCGCTCTTCATCGGTACGCCGATCATGTACGACCTGAACATGAAGAAGGCTGCCAAGGCTAAGAAGTAAGCCTTTGGTTGCAACGTAAAAGAGGCACCCGCGAGGGCGCCTCTTTTTTTATCTCTACGGTACGGGATCGTAGCCGGAGCCGCCGAGGGGGTGGCAACGGAGAAGACGGCGGAGGGCCAGCCAGCCGCCCTTGAAGGGGCCGTACTTGCGCAGGGCCTCGAGGGCGTACTGCGAGCAGGTCGGGGTGAACCGGCAAGAAGGGGTCTTCAGTGGGGAAATGCAGACCTGATAGAATCGAACCAGCAGGATCAGCGGCCAGGCCGCGATGCGCCGCACCGTCGCCCAGGCGCTACTTTTCTGCGAGCTGCCGGAGGAGTCCGGTGAGGGTTGCTTCGATTCGCGCATAAGATTCGATTTCACGACCCAAATATACGAAAAGGATGTCAAGGTGCCGATTGCCGAGCAGTCCGTTGTTGAGGCGCCAGGCCTCGCGGATACGGCGTTTGAGCAGATTGCGCTTGACGGCCCGCTTGAAGTTGCGCTTGGGCACCGATACCATCATGCGCGAGAAGCCATCGTCGGAAGTCCGCTCCAGATAGTACACCTTAATCGGGTACCGGAAGAGTACGGCGCCACGCTCCAGCAGCGCGTCGATATCCGATTTGCTGCGGAGAATATGACTCTTGGGAAGGAAAAACCGGCCGCGCTCCATGGCAACCTCCTGCCCGGTTACTTCGCCAGGTACTTCTTGAGAGCATCCACCATCGACGGGGTCGCCGGCGTGGGCGCCTCGATCTCGATGGCGTGGCCAGCCTCCTTGAGGGCCTTTGCGGTAGCGGGGCCGAAGGTGGCAAAGAGGGGCTTCCCGGCCTTGAGGTCAGGGAAGTTTTCGCTCAGGGAGCGGATGTCCGCCGGGCTGTAGAAGATGACCATATCATAATCCTCCAGCGACAGGCCGGAGAGGTCGTTGCTGACCGTCTTGACAAGCACGACGCCCGTGCAGTCCAGCTTGGCGTTCAGGAAGAGCTGGCGGACCGATTCGCCTAGCGCGCCGGTTGCCGTGACGAGGAACTTCTCGCCCCGGTGCTTGGGCAGCGATGCGATGGGAATGACGGAGGCCAGCGAATTTTCGCCGTAGAAAATCTTCCGCTTGCGATAGACGATATACTTCTGCAGGTAGACGGCAATGCTTTCCGACGAGCAGAAATACTTCATCGTGTCGGGAATCACGGTCTTGGTCTCTTCGCAGATATGGAAGAAAGCGTCAATCGCCAGTTTGGAGGAGAAAACGATGGCCGTATAGTCGAGAATTGCCAGGTGCTGGGCGCGGAATTCGCGCACGGAAAGCGGTTCAGCACGGAAGAAAGGGCGGTAATCGACCGTCAGGTCATATTGTTGGATCAGGTCGTCGTACGGCGTTCCAGCGCCGGCTGCGGGAGCCTGTTGGGAAATGAGAATCTTTTGAATGCCCATGTTTTACTGCACTAATAATGTTACAACCACCACTATGGGAAATAAATCAAGGCCGCAAAGATACAAAAAGCTTGAGATATGCGAAAACTTTGGTGAAAGAAAAGCCTTGTAACTCTTATAAATATAAGTCAATAGGGAGATTCCGACGATCACGGCGACCACCACGGAACTCACCCCGGGAACCCAGGTCGGCGCCAGCCACGGAAGCAGGGCCACCGGCAGGGAAAAGAGGGTGCAGAGCACGAAGATGGAGCGGAAAAACCGACCCGTATCGGCCAGGGTCGGGCTGCCGGAACGGCGCCGCGCAAAGAAGAGAATCACCTCGCGCACCACAGCCCATCCCGCCAGCACGCCCAGGATATACCAATAACTGTGCGGACTCACGCCGGACAGATAAAGCACCAGCGCGTAGGCCGGAATAAAGAGGACATAGGAGACATCCACCGACTGCTTGAAGTTGATACGGCAGACCAGTTCGCGCCGCCGCGCCTCGGAAAAGAGCATCGCGAAGCTGCCGCCGACGGCTTGGATAATGTTGGTCAGGAAGGGGAAGCAGAGCGCAACCAGCACCAGTGCCACCCCAGGAATCTCGGGGGCCTGCATAGGTTAATTGCTCCTTTTGGCTTTGTACCCCATCGCGAGCAGCAGCTGCAGCACGCGGTCGCGGAAATCCCCCTGGATCAGAATGTCACCCTCCTTGGCCGCGCCACCCACGCCGCAGCGTGTCTTGAGGGTTTTGGCCAGCGCGGCGAGGTCCTCTTCGCGCCCGACGAACCCCGAAACGAGCGTCACCTGCTTGCCGCCGCGGTTGCGCCGGTCAATCCCCACGAGCAGCTTCTGGCGCTCCGGCGGAAGGGTTTCAGCCTCCTCTGCCGCGCCCGTGTCGTAGGCAAAGTCGGGATTGGTGGAATAGACCACCCCGAGCCGCTCTTTCCAGTCGTTTCCAGCCATCGGGTACGATTCTTGTGTTCGATTGCAAAGTTAGCGAAAAAGCAGGAATGCCGCTATTTTTATCTATATTTGCATACTTATACTCGTATATATGGACAAACAGAAGTTCCGCCGCCTCAACAACCTGGTATCCCTCGTCGTACTGGCCCTCTCCTCGCTGGTCTATCTGCTGACCATCGAACCTTCCGCCAGTTTCTGGGATTGCGGAGAATTTATTGCATCTTCCTATAAACTCGAAGTGGGCCACCCCCCGGGAAACCCCACCTTCAACCTTTTTGGCCGCTTCTTTACGATGTTCACCTCACCGGAACACGCAGCGGCTGCCGTCAATGCCATGAGCGCGCTCTGCTCGGCCCTGACCATCTTCTTCCTCTACCTGACCATCGTGCACTTTGGCCGACGGATCCTGGAGCTTCGCGGGAAGGAGCTGACCCTGGCTAACGCGATCACCCTTCTGGCTGCCGGCGTGGTGGGTGCGATGTCTTATTGTTTCTCTGATACCTTCTGGTTTTCCGCAGTGGAGGGCGAGGTCTACGCCATGTCGAGCCTCGTCACGGCCGTGGTCTTCTGGGCCATCCTCAAATGGGAGGAGCAGGCCGACGGCCCCTATGCGCTGCGCTGGCTGGTGCTGATTTCCTTCCTGATGGGCCTCTCGGTGGGCGTACATCTGCTCAACCTGCTGACCCTGGCCCCGATGGTCTTCATCGTCTATTACAAATATCGGAACGACCGCATCTCCTTCTGGAAGAATGCGGGTATCCTGGTGCTTTCGGCCGTCCTGGTGGCCGTGGTGACCTTTGTGGTGATCCCGTATCTGCCCAAGCTGACCGCCTTCTTTGACAGGATATTCGTGAATGGATTCGGCGCTCCGTACAACACGGGCGCGGCCATCTTCCTGGTCCTGCTGCTCACCGGATGCTTCCTGGGCATGCGCGCCCTGCGGCGTCGCGAGAAGCCCCTCTGGCACACCATCGTGCTCTGCCTGACGGTTTTCATCATCGGTTATTCCACCTTCTGCGTGACGGTCATCCGCTCCTGCGCCAATACCCCGACCAACGAGTATCAGCCCGATAACCCCTACACGCTGGTGCGCTACCTGCAGCGCGAACAGTACGGCTCTTCGCCGCTCCTTTACGGCCAGACCTACAACTCCCCCTACGAGGTGGATGTCAAGAAATACTGGACCCCGCTGAACGGCCGCTACTATCAGGCGGAGAACCTCGTTCCCGTCTATGCCCCGCAGGCCAAGATGCTCTTCCCGCGCATGTGGAGCTCCTTCGACGAACGTCACAAACAGTTCTACGAAGACTACGCCAAGCATAAGAAAACCAAGCGCGTGCGGGTGGGCAACGAGATGCAGGTGGTGCAGATGCCCTCTTTCGGCGACAACCTGCACTTCTTCTTCGACTACCAGATCGACTACATGTATCTCCGCTACTTCCTCTGGAACTTCGTGGGCCGGCAGAATGACTTCCACGGCCAGGTGCCGGGCGACAAGATCCACGGCAACTGGGAGAGCGGTATCGGCTTCCTGGACAGGGCCCGCCTGGGCGACCAGCGCATCGCGCCGGATATCCTGGCACACAACAAGGGGAAGAACCATTACTTTTTCCTGCCGCTGCTGCTCGGCCTGCTGGGTCTCTTCTTCCAGATTCGCCACGACGGCCGGGGCGGCTGGGTTACCGTGCTGCTCTTCTTCCTGACGGGCATCGCCATCGTGCTCTACCTCAACCAGCCGCCGTTCCAGGTGCGCGAGCGTGACTACGCCTATGCGGGTTCGTTCTACGTCTTTGCCCTCTGGATCGGACTGGGCGTGATGGGGTTGCGCGACGGCTTGGAGAAGCTCTTCAAGAAAGACGGAAAGGGCGTGTTGAGTGCCTCACTGGCCGCTGCGCTGGGACTCTGCATCCCGGTGCTGATGGGCTGCCAGAACTGGGACGACCATGACCGCAGCGGTCGCTACACCTGCCGCGACATGGCCTACAACCACTTGATGAGCTGTGACAGCAACGCGCTGATTATCACGCACGGCGATAACGATACCTTCCCGCTTTGGTATGCGCAGGAGGTGGAGAGTATCCGCACCGATGTCCGCATCGTCAACACCTCGCTGCTCGGCACCGACTGGTATATCGATCAGATGAAGCGCCGTCAGTACGAGTCCGCGCCACTGCCCATCGATATCGACCGGATCCAGTACCTCTACGGCACCAACGACTTCCCGTACGTGGCCAACCTGATTGACCGTCCCATCCTGGCATCGGAGGCAATCGCCATCTTCAAGAATCCCAAGTTCCGGCTTTCCGACGGCAAGACGGACTTCATCCCGGCCAAGAAGCTGCTGATCAAGGTCAACAAGGAGAATGTCCGCAAGTACAAGATCGTGCCGGAAGAGGATATGGACCGCGTGGCGGACTATGTGGAGCTGAACATCGATGCCGACCGGATCGGCAAGGTGGACCTGATCATCCTGGACATCCTGGCCAACTACGAATGGGACCGCCCCATCTACTACGTGGTTCCGAATGCCGACGTGCACCTCGGACTGGATCAGTGGACTCAGTATAACGGCTTCTGCTACAAGTTCGTACCGATTCCGACCGGCAATTCGCGCGACAAGGAGTATATCGACCTCGACCTGATGTACGACCGCATCATGAACGTCTATGCGCTCGAATCGCTCGCCAAGGAGAATGTCTTCTACGATTACCAGAACATCTACACCTTTGCGGCGGTCGTGCCGATGCGCGATTTCTTCACGGTGATCGCCGAGGATCTTCTTGAGCGCGGCGACGTGGAGAAGGCGGTGAACGTGCTCGACCGTTGCGTGGAGGTGCTGCCGCCGACCAACTTCCCGTACAACATCTCCTGGCTGCGCAGTGTCAACGAATATGCGCTGCTGCGGATGGTGGACTGCTACTTCCGCTGCGGCGAGAAGGAGAAGGCGCTGGCCGTTGCCGACCGCTTCATGGAAGAATCCATCAAGGCCGTCTGCTACTTTGCCCAGGATTTCCGGGGCGCTCCGCTCTCGAACAAGGCTGCGGAAGATAACTTCAACTACATCTCCTACCTGATTCAGACGATCGATTCCGCCGGTCTGCCCGATGAGGCCGCCGCCTTCCAGGATCGCCTCTATGCTGCGTTGAAGATGAATTAGTTTGTCCGCTAAGCCGCGCGCACGATGAATCTCAAATCGCTGTTGAAAGATACCGCCATCTACGGGCTCTCGAGCATCGTAGGGCGCTTTCTGAACTATCTGCTGGTGCCGGTGCACACCTACCGGATTGCCGCGGGGTCGGGCGGTTACGGCATCGTGTCCAACCTCTATGCCTACACGGCGCTGCTACTGGCGCTGCTGACCTTCGGCATGGAGACCACCCTCTTCCGTTTTTCCAACAAGGAAGGGGAGGATCCCGACCGGGTTTACGGCACTACGCTGAAGCTGGTGGGCGGGGTCTGTCTGCTCTTTCTGGTGGCGGTCTTTACGCTGCTCGGCCCCGTCGCCGGGGCGATGGGCTATGCCACCCATCCGGAGTATATCGGCTGCATGGCGCTGATCGTGGCGATGGATGCCTTCCAGGCCATCATGTTCTCGCGTCTGCGGCAGCAGCGACGACCCATCAAGTTCATGACGCTGAAGTTCGCCTTCATCATCCCGAATGTCCTGCTGAACCTCTTCATCTTCTTCGTGATGCCGCGCGTGCCGGCGCTGAATGAGATTTTCCTGCGGTTCGACGGCGGTGTGGGTCTGATCTTCTTCGCCAATCTGCTCTGCACGGCAGGGGTCTTCCTGGGATTCCGGCAGGAGCTGCGCGGACTGCGCTTCCGTTTCGACGGCGCACTGGCGGGGCGGATGCTGCGCTATACCTGGCCGCTGCTTCTTCTCTCGCTGGTGGGCATTCTCAACCAGGTGGCCGACAAGATTCTCTTCCCTTATCTGATGCCCGGCCCGGAAGGGCGCGTTCAGCTGGGTATTTACGGCGCCTGCGTGAAGATTGCCATGATCATGGCGCTGCTGACCCAGGCCTTCCGCTACGCCTACGAGCCCATCGTCTTCAATGGCAGCCGCGACCGCAACAGTCCCGAGACGCTGGCGGACGGCATGAAGTATTTCGTGCTCTTCTCGGCGGTGGCCTTCCTGGCGGTGATGTTCTATATGCCGATCCTGCGCCACTTCGTGCAGCCCGGCTACTGGGAAGGGCTCGGCGTGGTGCCCATCGTGATGCTGGCGGAGGTCTTCATGGGGATCTATTTCAACCTGTCGTTCTGGTATAAGCTGAGCGACCAGACCCACTGGGGCGCCATCATGAGCGCCATCGGGGCCGCGGTGATGATTGTCGTGAACGTACTCTTCGTGCCCCGCATCGGTTACTGGGCTTGCGCCTGGGGCGGCCTCGCCGGCTACGGCACCGCCATGCTGCTCTCCTGGTTGATCGGACAGAAGCGCTACCCGATTCCCTACGACCTGCGGCAGATTGCCTTCTTCGTGCTCCTGGCCGCCGCCTTCTACGGTCTCTCGCTGCTGACCGCCCGGTTGGGTGCCGCCGTCAGCGGCCCCGCCACCGACCTTTCCGCCGCCGTTCCCGCCAGCAGTCCCACAGCTTCGGCCTGCGCTTCTTCCGCCGCCGCTTCCGGCTGGGGCCTCGTGCTGCAGCTCGCGCTCAACACCCTCCTCCTGGCCGCCTACGGCTTCCTCACCCTCCGCCGCTCCGGCCTCCTTCGCTCCCTCCGCCGCCGCTAGCGCCCTTCGCTCCCGCCGTCGCTAGCGCCACGACCAGCCCTCGCCGTCCTCGCCTGAACGCCGTCACGCTCTTGCTTAACCTCTACTCCGCCGCCCAGACTCTCCCGTTGCGCTCCCGTCGCTCCCCCGCCAAACTCGCGGAGGCCGACCCTCAGGAAAAGCAATAGATTCAAAAAAAATGTTACATTTAGGACCTGGCTACGTTATAGAGAGAGAATGGAGGATTATTTAACAGACGCATTCCTAAGAATCAGGGAGAAGTTGATGGGGCGGTCGCGAAGGATTCTTCGCGATGCCTCTGCTGCCGAAGATGCTTTGCAGGAGGCGTTTGTCAAGCTGTGGGGCAGGTACCAGATCCATTCTTCAAAGGAAGCGGAAGCACTGCTGAACCGAACGGTCAGGAATGCCTCGATAGATGCTTTTCGACAGCGGAGAAGTGTTCCCATCAATGGAACTGATGTGCCGGATGAGGGGATGGAAGCCACCCTTGACAAAGAACGGTTATTCCGGAAGATAGAGGCGCTGGTTGAGTCAGATTTGACTGATACACAGAAATATATTATCCGTCGCCACGAATACGAAGGCGCAAAACTCCAAACAGTCGCCCGTGAACTGGGCATGAATCCGCCAGCCGTGCGAATGCAACTGTCCCGGGCGAGAAAAACGATCAGAGACCGATACTATGAAAATAAACTACTATAAACAATTAGCCCAACGATACTTTGAAGCCAGCTTGTCTCCGAGGCAGGAGCGACGGTTAATGCGTTTTCTTTCCCGGACGGACGATCCTAACTTTGATGAAGTCAAAGCGACAGCCGGCTATTTCGCGGTAGGAAAAGGACTTCGGACGCCAGTCGCATCACCCGCCCCTGTATTCTTCCGACCGTGGATGTGGGCCCCTTCGGCAGTGGCCGCCGTCATTGTGATAATCAGTATTTCCGTATGGGCCGATACCTCACGCAGAACCCGGCAGGCGGAGAGCCTGACTACAATGGAAAACACATTGATAGCCATGTTTTCTGCCGGCGTGGACGTTGATGCAGAATTGTCAAACATCATGACAGAGAGCAAATGAAAAAAATGATCACTTTGTTGACGGTCCTTCTTCTGGGAGCGCCCCTGTTCGCGCAGGAGGGGCTTTTCGTAGAGGACTTGTTCGAGGGAAGGGTTATTTCCCCAAAAATCATGAAGAAGACCGTAATTAACGGATCCCGCCTCGAACCGTATAAACTGGATACATATAAAAGCCTTTCATTTGAGGTGGCCGAAGTTGCATTTCATAAGGTGGAAATCCTGATTATCAAGGATTCCAATGCGGCTGAGGATAAACAGATGGAGTACGTGGGCGACCATCTGACGTATGCCGTCATCAGCCTCCCTAAAACCTATACCGGACTCAACCGGTTCCTCTGTTTCCAGGCAAGGGAAGAGAGGGGCGTCTGGACCGTCACCGTTGTGTATCTTCGCGGTACGGCTTCCGTCGAGGATCTGGAATCGATGTTCAACAAGAGAAAGAAATAATACGATGAAAAGAATAATATGGCTTATTGCCTTGATTTTGTCGGCCCCGATGGCCATGGGCCAGGATCTGCTTGATTTTAACAATCCTGCCATCTTGGAAGTTGAAGAATACGGGAGGCCGGCAGAGGTAACTTCCGGACACGCGGTCTCGCTTTCTGTGTTAGGCCTGGAATACAGTTATGAATGGGCTCTCAAGGGCAGCTGGTCCCTGATCCTGCGGGCGGGAGTTCCATCGGTACTGGTCGATTCGTCCAGTTCTTACGACGGGACATCAAGCAGTCTCAATTTTAATTTCGGCCCTCGGCCCGGCCTAAGCCTTGAACCCAGATACTATCACAATTTACAGAAACGGTATCTGGCCGGAAAGAAAACGGCCAACAACAGCGCCAATTATTTCAGCGTTTTGACAAAAGCTTACACTTCAGTCGGGGCTTTGAACCTGTCCCTGATACCGACATATGGAATTCGCAGGGGTGGCGACCATTGGTTTCAGGAGTATTCCTTTGGCGTGGCTTTGCATACGAGAAGTGTGGCAGCACTTCTGCCTCATCTGGGTTTCAGATTTGGCTACACCTTTTAGCCTTGGCATCTAATTCGCTGATATGCTGAGAGATACTTAAAGTGCTACCCCCGCCGGAAGGGGGTAGCACTTTAAGCTACTAACTGATCCTCAGTTAGTTAAGTGCCAAGGTGGATTATTGTACGGAAATCTGCTTGACGGGGTTGGGTTTTTCGACCTTGACGAGTTTGGGCAGGTGGACGTTGAGGACGCCGTGCTCGACGCGGGCTTCGATCTTTTCAGCGTCGACATCGTCCGGCAGCAGCAGGGTCTGCTGGAATTTCTCGTAGGAGAATTCGCGGCGGAGGTAGCGGCCGTGATGCTTGTCGGCCTTGTTTTCGGATTTCTTTTCCATCTCGATATGGAGGTTGTTCTCTTCGTCTACGTGGACTTTGAAATCCTCTTTGGTCAGACCCGGAGCGGCGAGTTCCACTTCGTATTCTTTGTCGTTTTCAATTACATTGATGGCCGGAGCCGTATAGGAAGTCCGTTCCATCCAGCTGTTGTCGAAGAAATCATTGAATATTTCGGGCAGCCAGCCATTTGAAGTTCTTCTAACAGGTAACATATCGCAAATTCTTTAAAAGTTCCGGTTTCAGGCTGTACTGCAAGACCCTATTCCCGGGGTTCCTTTGCGGAACCATGGGTGATTCCTGCAAACCCGGGACCAATGCGGGAAGATGGACGCTTTGTCACCAGCAGGTGCCAGAATGTCCATTTTAGATGCCAAATTGACCTACTGCCAAGAGTAGGACCAGAGGGCGGGACGGTAACGGTCGTTGGCGCGGTAGTGGTCGGCATAGGTGCAGACAATTTCCGCAGGTGCGGCAATGAAGGTGCCACCGTGGGTGACTCGGTACTCTTCCGTCAGCGAGAGTTTCTCTTCCGGATAGGCGTCGAAGAGGAATTCCGTGCGGTCCGAGCGGACGTTTCGGTAACCGCCGCGGGCCCCGGCGTAGCCTGAGACCTGGTTCACCGGCTGCAGGTTGCCCGGACGCGGTGCGGTCACGATCACGAAGCTGCGGTTCTCCTGGCTCCAGAGGTTGAGGACGCTGCGCACGCGGTCGCCCACACAGAGGCGGGTCCCGTCCTTCACGGCGGTCCACTTACCGCCCCGCTTCACCTGCCACTGACGCTCGATTTTCATCTGGTTGCCGGATACTTTGATCTTTTCCAGCGGAAGGGAACTCTCGCTGCGGGCAATCAGGACGCGGGTATCGAGCAGTTCGGGCGAGCCTTCGCGGATGGAAGCGATGGCCATCGCATAGGCTGGATCCTCGGTCCAGGCCTGGGTTTCCCGCTGGACGAGCAGCCAGAGGCGGATACCGTCTGCGATTTCAGCGGCTGTCGGCCTTGTGCCGATGGTCTGGGTGCCGCCAGTCGTGCTCGGCTTGGGCGTTCCGCCCTCGCCGGCGCTCCGCGCGGCGATGTCGCGCAGGATGTCACACATAAAGGTGTGCGCGTAGGCTTCACCCTCCATCAGGCCCCTCCAGGGCATCACGAGGTTCGGATAGTACCAGCCACCCGAGGGATGCTCCACGGCGTAATCCAGCAGGTACTCGGCCTCCTTTTCGAGACTCTTGCGAAGTTTTCGCTCGGCGAAGAAGGTGAATCCGAAGAACTTGGCGAGGTCTACGCCCTGGTCGGACGCCGTCATGTTGAGCAAGGTCCGGGCGCGGAGGGCGCGATCGTAGAGGCAGTCGTACTTGCGGTCCATCTTATTGGGATTCAGCCAGTCGCGGGCCACTTCGTTTTGGGCGTAAGAGGTCTTGCCGACAATCGGCAGCTCCGGGAAGAGTGATCGGATGTAGAGATAGATGGGCATCGAGACGCCGCCCCGCCACCAGGGCACCCGCTTCTCGCCGAGGCAGACGCTGTCGAGCCACTGGATGGCCCGCCGCGTGTCGCCGTCGCGCTTGTCGATGCGCGCAAAACGGTCGAGCAGCATTGCCGTCACGTAGGGCGACGAATCCATCCCCTTCATCCAGCCGTAGCCACCATCAGCATTCTGGCAGGCAGCGAGTTCCTGGGTGAGGCTGTCGGTCGGCTGGCCGAGCAGGGTCTTGACCAACAGCGCGTTGGCCAGCGAGATGGCATCTTCGCGCTCGAAGCGGCAGAGGCGCTGCTCGAGCTGGTCGAGCATTTCGGCGATGGTACGCTCCTCAAAGGTCACCTGCGAGGGATCCGCATTCTGGAACTCCTTGAGCAGCGCAGCGCGCGCTGCAGCCAGATCTTCGCCGCCGCGCAGCAGCATCGAGTGCGTTTCCTTGATGATTTGCGCGCGCGGGCGGACGGGCACAGCCTGCGAGAGGGCGTCGGTTGCGCCATCGCTCGTGAAGGCCACGAGAATGCCCAGCGTATCGCTTGTGCAAGCCGGAATGGACACTTCATCCAGCCAGGCTTTCGTCGTTTCGCCGGCGCGCAGGGTCCGCACGTCTGTTTGGGTCAGCAGCGGTCGCGCACCCGGCCGATAGGCGCCGTCGAAGAGTTGCAGGCTGAGTTTACCGGTGACCGGCGTTTCCGAAGCGTTGGCCGCCGTGACGGCAAACTCCACGCGGTCGCCCTCATAGAGCACAGCCGGTGGCAGCAAGCCAACCTTTACCGGCAGGGTGACGGTCATCAGCCGTTCCACCACCGCACTGTGGGCTTGCCGATCGTGCACCAGCGTCCGCACCACGAACTGCGAGAGCCGGTCGGAAGCCTTGATGGTGAAGGAGATATTGCCCTCCGTATCGGGCCGCAGGAAGGGCTCGAAGGCCAGCACGGACGAAAGATCTGAACGGAAAGTCTCCGGTGCGATCACGCCGGCGCCCGTGTCATCGGTTGTGAACTGCGGCGCCACGTCGGCGGTCGCCAGTGCGATGGACTCCTCTGCTACAGATTCTACCATCGCTGCGCTCTTGAACATCACACTGTTGGTGCGGGTCAAGCCGGTGCGCGTAGCCCCTCTGGTTTTGACAGAGCCATACCCCACAACCAGCACATCGTCCATCTTATCCCCATCGTGCGGCGCGCTCAAGTGATAATTCCAGATATCGCCGCGGTCATACTGGGTATAAGGTACACTGACGTTGGTCCGGCCGCTGGCGCCGAGAGCCGGCCAGTAGTTGCTCCGCAGGGCGTTCATCGCCTTGTCAAAGACCGTGGCGACACCTTCGGTGCCGAGTCGTGTCCGGAGCGTGAAAGTGGCCTCTGCGCCGGGATGGATCGCATCGGTAAAGCGGGTGAATTCCAGCGGAATCTCCTCTTTTTCAACGGTGTATTCCAACCGCTGGGTGTGCAGCATCCGCTCTTTGAACCACAGAATAGTTAAGGTCAGGTTCTCCGACCAGTTCTCGTCGCGAGGGAAGAGGATCTCTTGCAGGGAGCCTTCCGCACCCGGGTTTCCGTGGATATGAATCCGCTGCGAGCCGAAACGCACGATTGCGCCCGCTGCATCGGTTCCCCAGAGTTCAGCGATGGCCCAGATGTCGCCCTTGGCGCCACCGAAACGGGCCTTGACGCCCGTCTCGCACGGACGCCTCTCCAGGTACCAGTCCACCGGGGCAATGAGTGACGTATCGGTATCCTCCATCCGGTAGATTTCGCGGGTAACACTTGAGTTATATTTCTTTCCTTGAGTGCTTGTAACATTGATTTCAGCCTCAAGCGTGAACCGGCGTCCGGCATCCTCCGGAAGTGAAATCTGAAGGAGCTCGTCAGCCGGAATTTCGCCACTAGCCAGCGTTTTTCTGCCGGCTTTCAGGCGATAGGTGACAGGCGTTGCAGTCGCAGAACCATCGGGAGAGGAGATGCTCAAGCGCGCCTGAAGCGTCGTTCCACTGATGATCGCATAATTTGCCGAAGATTGCCCACCGCGCAGCCCTTCGATATTCACCTGCAACGAGGGAGAGAGGTTGTAACTCTTGTTGAACGAGCGGGTTTCACCCTCGGCGGAGGTGGCATCCATCTGCAGGGAGAGCCAGCTCTGCTCCGGATGCAGCACGATCCGGAAGCGGCCGTCCGCCTCGCAGGTCGTTTCGCCCGACTCTTTGCTGGCCGTCCAGATAATCTTGGCGCCGCTGGCCGGATGGCCGGAAAGCATTGTCACAGTGCCCTCCACCGGGAATTCTTCGCCCGGCAGGATCAGCCGATCGATAGGATCGAAGGAGGCGTCGAAGGTCGGCAGCACGATATCGCCCACCAGAAAACCGGTGCTGGCCAGGTACTTCTTGCCATCCAGCAACTGCAGCCGCCAGGTGCCGCCCAGCGCCTCTTTGGGTAGCAGGAATCCGCCCGCCACCGCGCCAAACTCATTGGCTGTCAGTGTCAACGTGTCGCCTTTGGCACCCCTCGGGCCGCTCAAGATGACTTGCAGCGTGCGTCCGGCAGGAACCACGGTCTGCTCGCCCAGTGCCGTGCGGTGCCAGGCAATTCCCTTGAATCGCACCGAATCGCCGCCCTGCACTACGCTCCGGTCCAGGTAGAGCGCGCCATGGTCGCTCGCCTGCGGCTTCCAGGGCTCGTTCGCCCGCTGAAGCCGGACGACATCCGTCCGCCGGTGAAGGCCGTCGGCATCCTTTGTCGTGAGCCGGAAATTATAACTGTGCTGCGAATCGGCAGCCGCCTTTTCAAGTTCCGCGGGAAGCGGCGTGAAGCCGTCCAGCCGCAAATCGGCAATCACCGGCTTTTTCACCTTCTGCGTCGTATCATTTCTCCAGACCCAGAGCGCCACGGAATCCACCGGCCGCCCAGTCTTGGCATCGGTCACATAAAACTCCCGCAGCCCACTGTCAAACCGCCAGGCGATGGCCAGCGACGCGATGCTACAGGTTTTTTCATCTTTCTTTCCGCCCCCGCGGGTCGTGATCGTATAGGTGTCGTCCGGCAGGTTCGGGATGGCCATCTTCACAGTATCGGTCAGATAGTAACGGGTCGCCGGATTGACGATCGTTTCTTTGTATTTCGCGCCATGCTGCGACCCTTTGATGGCCAGGGTGGCTTTTGGCACGTTCTTGAACATGACCAGCAGAACGCTGTCTTCCACGGAGGTGACGACCTCTTTTTTATTCAGAGATTCAGCCACTTGCCGGGGCCGATAGGTCTGGACAATCATCAGTTCCCAATAAGCCAGATCAGGCCTCTTGCTCAGTTTTTTTCGGTCCGCCTCGAAGGCTTTGCATCGTTCGTTCAGCGCCAGCGCGGCCGCTTCGGACCATTTCTTTTCGGAGTCGATCCGCTGTTTCTCAATAGAAATCAAGTTGTTTTCCGCAAGAGGCGCCAGTCCGGTTTCCTGATTGCGAAGCTTGAAGGCCTCGAACTCCGCCGAATCGGAGATCGCCACGAAAGCGGCCAGTTCGCACATCCGCTTCTGATTCAGAGAGTCATCTGTAATTCTCTCGCGGAAGGCATCCTGAAGGAGATGGATATATTGTTCTTTCTTTTCTTTCGGCAGGGAGAAAGACAGAATTTCATACCAAATCAGATACTCATAATCGTTGGCGATAATGGACGTGGGAAGTGTAATAAAATAGTCTTCCGGCAGGGGCATCGCGCGGCTAGACCAAGCCGACGTCCTTTTGCCGAGCAGTTGCTCTTTGTGATTGGCAATCAGCGAGTCGGCGGCTACCTGATTGTGATAATCCAACATGGCCAGCTCCAGCCAGTAGCCGAGCGATTTGAGCTCTTCCACGAGGCGTTCCCGTTCGCTTTCACCCACCTTCCAATTGCGCCCCTCGCGCAGGTCAATCAGCTGCTTGCCAGCCCACAGGTACTCTTCAGAGTAGTTCCGCTCGGCCATGTAGGCTTTGAATTGCAGCAACTCATTCTCCTGCTCGGTGAAACCCGTCATGTTCCGGATTTTGTCCTGCCATTTCGCGATGGCCTGCCGCTCTTTATAGGTTATCGAGGCATACGGATTCACCGGCCGGACGGCTGTGTTCGTAGCCGGCTGCGCCGATTGAGCCGCCGTGGGCAGTATCGCCGCCACCGACAAAACCGCCGCCAGCGCCGCTTTCAGAAAGAAACACCGTTTCATAACGATTAGAGTTTTACGTTCTGTTCGTCAAAGGTACGAATATTGGGCCAAAAAACACCTTGGCACTTAACTATTTGACTGACAGGAGATAACGCAAAGTGCTACCCCCGTTGGAAGGGGGTAGCACTTTAAGCAATGTGCAGTGTATCAGAAGGATAGGTGCCAAGGCTGTCGGCTTGGGGGAGGAGCCCCGGGACTCTTCTCCTGGCTGCCGGGCCGGGCCTTGCCTACAGGCTCTCCACCCACTTGCGGATGTCGGCCTCGGAAGCGCGGTTGAGGAGGGCGCCATCCTTCCAACCGAGAGCTGGGTAAGCTTTGCGGAATTCGGCGCAGGCCTTCTTGATGTTGCTGCCGCCGGAGGTGGCGAAGAAGATCACCTCCTTGCCGCTGAAGTCGTAGGTCTCCAGGAAGGTGTTGATGATGGTCGGGGCGGTGTACCACCAGACGGGGAACCCGATAAACACTCGCTCGTAGCTTCCGGCATCCGCCAGATCGGCCACGAAAGCCGGTCGTGAAGAAGCGTCCGCCATCTCTACCGAGCTGCGTGACTTGCGGTTGCGCCAGTTGAGGTCGGCGTCGGTGTAGGGGACCTCGGGCTTGATTTCATAGAGGGTTCCGCCGGTAACGGCAGCGAGTTTCACGGCAATGGCCCGGGTGGTCCCGGTAGCGGAGAAGTAGGCGACGAGGGTTTTCATGGCAGGGGTAGTTTGAGGGTTCTGAGATTTGACGGTTTTTTTAGCGGCATTTCGGCCGGCGTTCTGTCCGAGTGCCGATACAGGCGCGCACACGGCAATCGCCAGCAGCGCCAAAATAGTGAGGATACGTCTCATAGATATGTGGTTTTCACAGCCGGCAGCGGTGGGCGGTCCGGTCAGTCTTTCTTTTGCGTATGGCCGTAACGGTTCAGAACCGCCTCGCGGGCCTCCCAGGAGGTCTCGTCCTTCAGCATCGAGAGGATCTCATTCTCCGGGAATTCCTTGAGCGGCAGTCGGATAAAGCCGTCCAGGCAGTAGTTGAAGGCCGGGTCCACGTTGAAGCAGATAATCTCCGCGCCGCACTTGAAGTACTTCTTCACGAGCGTCGGCAGGCGGTATTCGTTGTCCGAAATCTGCTTGAGCAGGCGGTCGAATTTCTCCACCGTATCGGTCTTGGAGAGCAGCTGCTCGGGCCGGACATTCTTGAAAGCCGGAACGAACGGCGTGCGCGGCTCGGCGATACAGTCTTCCGGCGCCACGTGCCGGTGCTCGTTGAAGAACCAGACCATCAGGCTCTGGATGGCCTTGGGGTAGACGTTGCTGATGCTCACAGGGCCGGTAAAGTATTCGACCTGAGGGAATTGCATCATCGCATGCATCAGACCTTTGAAGAGCAGCATCAGCGGCAGCGCCTCTTTCTGGTACTTGACGGCGACGAACGACCGTCCCAGTTCGGCACACTTGGGCAGCACCGCGCGCGACTTCTTGTTGTATTGGAAGAGCGTGCTGGTGTAGAATCCCGGGATGCCGTATTTGGCAAAAATCTCCGAGCCGATGCCGATCCGGTAGGCGCCCACCAGCCGCCGCTCTTTGGTGTCCCAGAGGATCAGGTGCTTGTAGTATTTGTCGAACTCGTCGAGGTCGAGCGATTTGTTGGTGCCCTCGCCCGTTGCGCGGAAGGCCTCTTCCCGCTCGCGGCCGATCTCTATGATGCAGTTCGGAATATCGTCATAATCAACAAAGAAGCACTGGTAGCTCGAGGTCTGGAAAAGCATTTTGGAATGGAGCCGCTCCAGTTCGCGCTGCAGCGATTTGCGGTCGCGCGGCAGGGCAATCTGCTCGGCGCGCGTCTTCACCTTGCGGCGCGGAATCAGCCGACGCTTGGGCTCGAACTCGGCCTGCATCGCATAGATGCGGTTGCGCAGGAAGCCGTAAAGTTCTTCCAGCGAGCCGTAGTTGTTCATCTCGGCCACCGTGATGGGCTTGCCGATGCGCATCGGGATGGTCATGCCCTCTTTGTTGAGGATCTCCTTGACCAGGTTGGCGGTGCGCAGGCGCGGATCGATTTTGCCGATGCGGTGGAAATGCTTGGAGGCCACACCCTCAAAATAGACAGGCACCACGGGGCACTCCGCCATCCGGATGAATTTGACGATGGATTCCGGCCAGGGGCAGTCCTCGATGATGCCGGGATCGGTGGCGGTGCGGTTTTTCGGGGGTTGATAGGTGGCCACCGCACCGGCCGGGAAGACACCGAGACATCCGCCGTTCTTGACATGCTGAAACGCCTGCCGCATGCCCACCAGGCTGCTGCGTCCGCCGCCCAGTCCGTTGGTGAAGGGGTTGACCGAGAAGATCAGGTCCCGCATCTCGGGCACGAGGCCGAGCATATAGTTGCTGATGGTGTGCAGGTCGGGACGGATGTGGCCCACAATGTCGAGCACCATCATGCCGTCCACGCCGCCGAAATGGTGGTTGGCCAGCAGGATGAAGGGCCCTTCCTGCGGAATATATTCGAGTTGCTCGATTTTCAGGTCGTATTTGATATCCAGCTCTTCAAGGACCTTGGCAGCAAAGTCAAACCCCTTGTATCCGACGCACTTATTGTAGAGTTTGTGACCCTTGTTGATACCCATTGCCTGCATGGCGAAGGATGCGATCAGCCAACCGATAGGGCCGCGCATGCCAATGGCTTTCTGAATATCCGATTTATTGACTAATTTTGCTTTCTCTTGCATAGCAAGGTCTGTTCAGTTTCTTCGCAAAGATAGGGATATTTTCGAAATGGTGCTCAAAGAGAAGGTTGCCGCACTCCCCGATACGCCGGGCGTCTATCGTTGGTTCGATGCCTCGGGTACCATTATCTATGTAGGCAAGGCCAAGAACCTGAAACGCCGCGTGTCGCAGTACCTCCGGCCGGAGGACCAGCTGGACCGAAAGACCCGTGCCCTGATGGCCAAGGCGGTGGATATCGACTTTACTCCGGTGGAAACGGAAGAGGATGCGCTGCTGCTGGAGAACAACCTCATCAAGCAGCTCCAGCCGCACTACAATATCCTGCTGAAAGACAGCAAGACCTATCCCTGGATCTGCATCCGCAACGAGCCGTTCCCCCGCGTGATGATGACGCGGCGCTATGTGCGCGACGGCTCCCGCTGGTTCGGCCCCTACGCTTCGGTGGTGCATGCCAAGCAGTTGCTGCGGCTGATTGGGTCGATTTACCGCCCCCGGCCCTGCCGCCTTCCGCTGACGGTGGAGGGCATCGCGGCGGGCAAGTTCCGCAGCTGCCTGAACTTCCAGATGAACAAGTGCGCGGGGCCTTGCATCGGCCTGCAGTCGCAGGACGATTATGATGCGGCCATCGAGGCGGTGGGCAAGCTGCTGAGCGGGCGCGTGAAGAGCCTGATCGACGATTGTCGCACGCAGATGACGGCGGAAGCCGCAGCGCTGCGGTTCGAGGAGGCGCAGACCTGGAAGGAGCGGCTCGCCCTGCTCGAGGCGCACCATGAGCGCCAGAAGACGGTGGGACACGGCATTCTGGATGTGGAGACCTACCGCCTGCTCGAGCCCAAGACCCTGCCTCGCCGCGTGGTGAATTCCCAGAAGGCGCTCGCCGAGCTGCAGCGCGACCTGGGGATGGAGGTTCTGCCCAAGCATATCGAATGTTTCGATAACTCCAACATACAGGGTACCAATCCGGTAGCGGCTTGCGTGGTTTTCCGCGAGGGGGTGCCGAGCAAGAAGGATTACCGCCATTTCAACATCAAGACGGTGGTGGGGGCCAACGATTTCGCCTCCATGAAGGAGATCGTGAACCGGCGCTATTCCCGGCTGCTGGCCGAATCGCCGGAGGATCTCCCGCAACTGGTGGTGGTGGACGGCGGCAAGGGCCAGCTGACCTTCGCGCTGGAGGCGTTGGAGGAGCTCGGGCTGTCCGGGGCGATGAAGGTCGTCGGTCTGGCCGAGCGGCTGGAGGAGGTGGTGATTCCCGGCGATCCGCACCCGCTGTTTCTGGACAAGAATTCGGCGTCGCTGCGCATCCTGATGCAGATCCGCGACGAGGCACACCGCTTTGGCATCACCTTCCACCGGCAGAAACGTTCAGTGCATCAGGTAGATTCCGCTCTGGGCGACATTCCGGGCATCGGTCCCGCCACGCAGCAGAAGTTGTTGCGTACGTTCAAGAGCGTCGCCCGCCTGCGCAAGGCCGACCCCGCCGCCATCGCCGCCCTCATCGGCCCCGCCAAGGCCCGGAAGGTCCTCGAGGCGCTCTCCGGCGCGGAATCCGATGCCCGGGTACCCTCACCGGATTCCACTCCGGCGGCTTCGGGTCTGCAGCTTCGCTCGGACGAAAAAGCCCTCACTTCGCTGCAGAACCCTCCGCCTAATAAATGATACACTTCTAAGAAATGAAAAACGATAAACTCTTCAACCGGATTTTCAGCGTTTCGCTGATGGTAGCGATGGCGGTGGTCATCATTGTGATTACGGCAACCAATTATGCTTCGGCGGGTGATCTCCGCGACCGCGTGCTGCTGCTGGCGGCGGCGGGGGCTTCGCTCTGCGGCGTGCTCTCCGTGATTCTGGCCTCCAATGCGCGCATCGCCAACTTTATCTTCGCCCTTATCAATGTGACGGTCTACGGCGTGGTCTGCCTGCTCAAGAGCAATTACGGCAGCGCGGCCATCAACCTGCTCTACTTCCTACCGATGCAGTTCGTGGGACTCGCCAGCTGGAAACGGCATGGCGGCAGCTCCAAGACCCAGGTGCATGCGCGACGGCTTTCCGAACGCGGCCGGCTGCTGGTCTGCGGATTGTTCCTGGTGGGACTGATCATCGTTTATGTCATTCTCTGCGCGGTTCGCACCGAGAACGGCGCGACCCTGGCCGAGCGTCTGGTGACCACCGATTCCGACATGGTCGCCCTGCGCTGGATCATCGTGGTGGATGCGATGGCCACGGTCTGCAACCTGATCGGACAGTATCTGCTCTCGACGGCCTTCATGGAGCAGTGGTTCTTCTGGATTATCGTGAATATTTCCTCCGTGGCGATGTGGAGTCTCACCGCCGCCCGCGACGTTGAGGCCGGCCGCAGCGCCTCGCTCGCCAGCATCTACATCGTCAAGTACGCCTTCTACCTGCTCAACGCCCTCAACGGCCTCCGCATCTGGCTCAACCTCTCCCGTCCCTCCGTCGCCCCGGAGGCCGGCACCTCGACTCCGGAGGCCCAGGAGACCCCCGCCGCCTGACCCCGCTACTTCTTGCGTGGCAGATAACGATCTAGATACTTATCTGCCACGACCAAATAGCCCGATTTCCTCGTCTTCCGCCGGCAGCGTGGCATGGCCACGCCCAGCCAGCGAGGAGAGACTACGGGATCTCCCCGCAGCTGGCTGGAGATAAGCCGCTGCACACCGGGAACGTGCAGCGGCGCTGCCGGCCATCTCGCCGCTCCGCGGGCGGGAGGCAGATCCGCCAAAGCGGTACACGCTTACCCCATCTACAGGCGCCTCAATCGATGGTTAGCCTGCACGGGTGGCCGAAATCAGCGTGTCGTTCATGCCGATGTACCCTACAGGCCTTTAAAACAAGGCTTGGCATGCACCGTTTTGGCGAAACTTGTGGTTTGGCGGGTAACTCGCAGAGAGTCAGATAGAAACGTAAAGCACTGGTATCCGATTTGGGCACCAGTGCTTTCATTATTCGTCTCAGGGTGAGACGGTTAGCCGCCAAGACTAATGGCGCAGAACGGTCGCCCGGGTCTCCATCAAGGGGGATCACGGACGGGGTTGCTGCAATCAGTGATGGCCGGGGCCGCCACCCGGGCCGCCGCCGGGATTACTGCCGGAGCCACCCGAATAGGTGGAGAGGGTGACGGAACTGCCGCCGGAGATGCCGGTGAGAGCCCAGAGGCCGCCGCAGTGGGTGGTGCCGCTAACGGAGACGCCCTTCTTGCCGGCGGTCAGGCCGGGTGCGGAAACCACGACGCTGGAGACGCCGGAGGGCGCCTTAAACGCGCAGAGTTCCCCGTCGGAACCCGTCAGGGCGTTCCAGGAACCGGCCGTGCAGCTCATCGTGTAGCACTTTTGCGAGAGGGATGCGCCACTCTCCAGTCCGCCGTAAGCCACGACCGTCGCGCCCTCATTGATATAGAGTTTGTGCCCGTCCTCGGTGTTGGCGTCGAGGGCCACCTCGGGCGCCCCTTTGGTGGTGATGGCGAATACGTAGCCGCCGTTGATCTTCATGTCGCCGTTGGCGTCCATCGCATCGTTGCCGGCCGACCAGGCGTAGATCATGCCGCCGTCCACCGTCAGATTGCTCTGGCTGTTGATGGCATCCTCGGAATTCGAGGTCGCATAGGTTTCGCCGCCCAGGAAGGTCAGGTATCCCTTGACCTCGATGGCTTCACAGTAGGTGCTTGAAACGGTGATGATGCCGCCCGTGACCACGAGATTGCCGCCGCAGAGCGTGGTGGCCGACGATCCGCTGCCGCTCGTCTCCTTATACCCGATGCGGATTCCCTTGGCCGAGACGTCACCCATCGATGCGGATGAAGCCCGGCCGGTAGTCGTGACGACGAGCTCTCCGCCGGTGATGTAGCTGTCGGGCAGGGTGGGGTTCGCGGCATCGTAGCTGCCGGCCCGGACGCCCTTGCCGCCGACTCCCGAGTTGGTGATGACCACCTTGCCGCCGGTCATGACGAACTGTTTGTCGGCCTTGATGCCGGCTGTGCCCGTATATTCCTGATCTTCGGTGTCATACGCCGTTCCGCCGGTCACCGTGAGGGTGGATGTGCCTCCGTCGATCCGGATAATGGAATCGGAGGAGAAGGCCTTCTTCATATCGGCCGACACCGTGACATCCATCGTGCCGTCGGAAATCAGGATCCAGTCTTTGCCGCGTACGCCGTGACCCGCAGAACTGTTGACGCGGATCGTCGGAGCGGCCATCACCCGGATATAGTCGTCCGAGGAGATGCCGGCTTTGCCGGTGGCGGTAACCTCCAGTGAGCCTTCGCCGGAGAAGATCAGTTGTCCTTCAGAAAAGAAGGCGCCCTTTTCATCCTCGGTAGCGGGGGTTTCGGTATAGGAGGGTCCGTCCGCCAGGAAGTTGGTTCCGTCCACCACCACGAAGGTGCGCTTGCCTTTGTTGGGCGTATCGGTCGGCCCCTGGACATTGATGGCGGCGCCGGTGGGGTTGGTCAGCGAGAGATTGCTCAGCACGAGGGCCTGCTTCTTGGCGCTGTGTAGCTTGAACCGGCCGTTCGAGGAGCTTCCGGTCAGGACATATTTGACATTTTCAGTGCCGGTGTTGACAAGGGTCACGCGGTTGCCGTCGATGGTGACGGTAAATAGCTCGGAAATGCCGGAGACCGTGGCGTCGGCCGTCGGAGAGAAGGTGACGGTCACCGTGCGGGCGAAGGTCGTATTTGCGATGGCGTCGTCCACATCGGCGATGGCCGGGAGGACAATATCGGAGGTTGTTGTGATCGTGCCGCTGCCGGAACCGTTGTCCGTACCGCCGCCGTTGTCAATCGGGTCGCCGCAGCCGGCCAGCAGAAGGGCGGCGCAGGCAAGGGAGGAGGCAATTCTTTTCATTTTTCAAAAGTCGTTTGACGGTATGATTTGCTAAAACAATGCCATTTTTCTGAAAAACCACTATCTTTGTAGGAACCGACAATGAAACAAGGTTAACCTAAATACTTATTATGAAAGCTAAAAATCTCTACCAGGCTCCCGAGCTGGAGCTTCTGATGACGGAGAACGAGCAGCCGCTTTGCGCCAGCGCAAATCCGACCGACCCGTTCACGGGCAAATCCATCGGTGACGAATTTTAGTGAAACCATTTA
>JAFSWO010000077.1 GCA_017450165.1 Bacteroidales bacterium
ACTCGTCGACAAGTCGGCAGACAAGATCGTCAAGACGGTAAAGGCTACCGGTGCAGTGGTGAGCGGCCCGATTCCGCTTCCGACTGACAAGAAGATCTTTACGGTCAACCGTTCCACCTTCGTCAACAAGAAGGCCCGCGAACAGTTTGAGCTCAACTCTTTCCGTCGCCTCCTCGACATCTACAGCTCCACCTCCAAGACCGTGGATGCTCTGATGAAGCTCGAGCTCCCCAGCGGCGTAGAGGTTGAAATCAAAGTGTGATAACTTCGTAAGAGTTGTAAAGTCGGGCGGGAGAATTCTTCCGCCCGTCTTGGTCCCATAGCTCAGTTGGTTAGAGCATCTGACTCATAATCAGGGGGTCGCAGGATCATGCCCTGCTGGGACCACAAGACCGCTTGCGCGGTCTTTTTTTTACTGGGGCACTGCCCCAGACCCCTCGCTCCCGGCCTATAGGTCCTCGGGTCAAGCCCTCGGACACGGCCAGGTTTTTTACTGGGGCACTGCCCCAGACCCCTCGCTCCGCGCTTGCTGTCCCTCGGGCCAGCCCCGCCCGCGCTCCGCTAGCGCCTGCTGGCGCTTGGGCCTCCGCTAGACCGCTGATGCGGTCTGGGGCTCGCCGTCGTCGACGTCTGGGGCTCGCCGTCCGCCAAAACCGTGCAGGCGGACCCCAGTTCCAGGGGGCTGTAGGGCACATCGGCCTGCACGACAGGCCGAAATCTGCCACCCGTTCAGTCTGACCCCCTCTGTGGGCGCTTCTAGGGCATATTCTCCTGCACGACTTTGGCGAGCCGCAGTTGGTCGGAAACGTATCTGCCCTGTGGAGGGTCAGGTGCTGTTTGCGTCCCAAAATGAGGGACGTAGACAGCATTTTGGGGCTTATTTGCCGTTCTCGTCCCAGAAAATGGGACGTAAACAGCACTGGGCCGAAAAAGCCTGGGGCTTTTTTTATGCTCGGGGCCGGTCCTCGCTCCCGCCCTCGCTCCTGCTAGACCGCTGATGCGGTCTGGGACTCGCGGTTGTCGACGTCTGGAGGTCGCCGTTCGCCAAAGTCGCGGAGGCGGACCCTTGTTTTGGGGGGCTGTAGGGCATATCGCCCTCCGCGACAGCCCGATATCGGCCCCTCGCGGAGACTTACCTGCGTTCCAGGGCCTTGTAGAGCCTATCGCCCTCCGCGACTTTGGCGAAATTCCCTAGCGACACCCCCCCTCGGCACGCCCCCCCCGGCGAACCCTCTGGCGCCCCCTCCTCGGGATCCTTGGTCCGCACGCCCGGTCCAATAGGGCGCAAGTCCTCGTTTGAATCCAACAAACAATTCTGTATCTTTGAACCCGAAAGCTGCGCAAGTCCCGCTTCCGATCCGTCTGTTTTGCCCGATTGTCTTCGCCTATGAGAAAGCTGATTCTTTCGCTGCTGATGTTTTGTGCGCTGCAGGTCTCCGCGCTGCAGGCGTCTGCGCAAGCTTCTGCGCTGCCGGGCTCTGCTCCGCTGGCCTCCCCGTCGCAGGCTTCCGCGCAGGTCTGGCACGACGCTGCCCAAATGCACGTCTTTGGAAAGGCGGTTGAGGCAACCTACGCTCCTTTTGTCCGTTTCCCGGAAGATATCAACGCGCAGGCCCGCAAGGCGCTGAAAAACCTGGGGCAGGATGCTGCGGGGCTATATCTGCAGTTCCGCACGGATTCTCCGACCGTGCATGTGCGTTGGACCTCCGTCAAACAACTGACCATGTCCCATATGGCATCGGTGGGCTCCCGCGGCCTGGACCTCTATGTCCGGACGGCCAAGGACTGGCGTTTTGTGGGCAGTGCCCGCCCGGATCTGAAAAAAGCCGAAACGACCCGCGTCCTCGTCAAGGAGCTGGACCCCGGGATGAAAACCTTCCGCATCTATCTTTCCCTCTACGACGGCATCTCAGCCTTGGAAATCGGGGTTGAGGAGGGTTCCTCTTTCGAACCGGAAGGTTTTGAGCCTACTGGTGCCGCCCTCGAATCTGAGGGTCCCGCCTTCGAGCCGAAACCCAGCGCCGAAATGTGGAAAACTCGCAAGGCGCCGGTGGTGATGTACGGCACGAGTATCCTCCAGGGAGGTTGCGTCAGCCGTCCGGGCATGGCCGCCACCAACATCCTCGGCCGCTGGCTGGACCGCGAGGTGGTGAACCTGGGTTTCAGCGGCAATGCCCTCCTGGATGCCGAAATCGCCGAGCTGATGGCCCGGGTGGAGAACCCCGCCGTCTTCGTGCTCGACAATGTGCCGAACGATACGCCCGAGATGATTCTCGAGCGGATGGAGCCCTTCGTGAAAACGCTGCGGGAGGCTCATCCCGACGTGCCGATCGTCTTCGTGGAGCAAGCCCCCTACGCCCATGATTTCGTGAGCGCTTCCTCCGCCGGGCGCGTGCGCCGCAAGAACGAAGCCCAGTACACGATGTACAAGCGCCTGAAGGCCGCCGGCTACAAGAAGCTGTACTACGTTTCCGGAGAAAAACTCATCGGAACCGACGGCGAAGCCACGGTGGATTATGTCCACCAGACCGACCTGGGCGCCATGCGCTACGCCGAAGCTCTCTATCCCATCTTGAAAAGACCTTGTAAGTAATCAGATCCCCATCCATGAAGAAGCCTCTCTTTCCAAAACTGTTTCTGCTCCGCGCCGCCGGTTACCGGCTGGCCCGCCTGCTGAACGAGTGCTTCGATCCTGCGCTGGTGCGCTCCGCGTCGTACATCGATTGAATCTGGGTAGGAGAGAGGATCTCGCGGAACTTGGCGTAATAGGCCTTGCGCAGGGCGAGAAGTTTCTCGCTCTTTTCGAAATCGCTGAGAATCTTGGCTTCCGCTGCGCCTTCCGGGTCATTGGAGGCGGCCGGAGCAATCTTCATGATGTCGGCACTCTCTTTTTTGTAGTTCTGATAGAGACTGATAAAAGCGTCCCGATCCGCATTGGGCACGGCAATTTGCTCCGCAATGCGGACTGCAGCCATATGAATCGACTTCTGGCGCTGGCTGGGCTGTGCAAGACAGCTGAGACTGACGGCTAGGAACAGCGAGAAAAGCAGAATGATTCGTTTCATATCAAAAACAGTTTACTTCAAGAAAAATATCCAGTTTATCCATCTCCTCCTGAAAGGCAAGATAGTCTCTTCTCTCTTGGACGGATTGGGTTGTCCGGAAAGAAAGGTAGGCGCCCGTAACCAGGACGGCGGCCAGGAAACAGCCCAGGGCGATGCGTCTGCGACGCCGGATCCTGCCCGTTTCAGCCATCGTCCGCTCGAAACTCTTTTCAAAGAACCCCTCCGGGGTCGTCAATTTGATTTCACTCATTTATCGATCTCCTTTTCAATCTTTTTTCTAGCCTCGTGGTAACTGACCATCAGCGTATTCTTGCTGGAGCCGGTAATCCGGCTGATCTGGTCATAATCCATCTCCTCGTAGTATTTTAGGGTGAATACCTGCCGCTGAAGCGGGCTCATCTGCAGGATGGCCGAAGAGACAATCTCACAGGCCCTCTGGGCCGACACCGACTCGCTTGCCGCGACGGCGCCAATATTCTCAAGCGGGACACTGGGCCGGGCCTTCTTGAAATACCGGTTGACCTCATTGGTGGCAATCCGGTAGAGCCAGGCCTTCAGGGCCTCCTTTTTGCGCAGCGCCCAGAGGCTTTTGTAGGCCTTGATGAAGGTCTCCTGCAGGATATCCTCCGCATCTTCGTGGACCAGGACGGTCCTTCGGATATACCAGTAAAGGGGTTGCTGATACATCTGCACAATTTCGGGGAAGGACCGTCCTGAAGAACTCATTTCATCAGCGAAGATAATAATTTTTCAGGGGCGCGTAACCCAAGGCCCCCACGAGTTCGTCCCAATTCTCCGGCAATTCGATTTTGACCGACGCGTAACCGCCGCCCGGCATCGTCTGCACCTTGTTGCGGGCATTGTCGCCCGTAATGATGAAGGCCGTCATGCCTCGCTTCATCGTGGGAATGGTCTTCATCTCGGATTCCGGGGAATCATACCAGGCGGGCGTGTGGGTGACCGCTGCCTCTTCAGTCTTGCCCAGGTGTGCGGAGTATTGCCTCAGGGAGTGCTCGCCGCCGTCTTTGCGGCTGCCAGGGTTGGCGTAGTAGTTGGCAAAGGCACGCTCCTTCAGCGGCCGCCGGGATTCAGTGATCAGGACCTTTTCGAGAGCCTCGGGGGATTTGTAGCGCTGGGCCAGGATGGCAGCCACCGGCTCTGTCATAAGTATCGTTCTGAAGGTGAACTGCTTGCCGCTTCCCAGGGCAAACTGGCAACGCTCGGAAATGTCCCACGCCAGGAGTTCCATCACCTTGACCGGGTCGATGGACGAAGGTGCCATGTTGTTGCCCCAGAGCAGCGTGGAGCCCACCGTGATGACGCTCTCGTTCTGTCCGAACCCTTTGCGCACGTGATAGGGCTTCCAGCCCACCCGCAGGCAGGCCTCCTCGTCTTCCGCCAGGCACCAGGGCATCGGATAACCGAAGGTTCCCATCCGGTCCTGTTTTACATAGTAGCCGCAGAGGTTCATCAGGGCCAGGTTCATAAAGCGGCCGATGGCCACGTTGGCCTCCTCGTTGATCTGCCCCTGTCCGCAGTCGATGCCGAGTTGCCGGGCCACGGGACCGTTGAGCCAGCTGTAGGGGGCCCAGGCGTGGGTGCTGGCGAGCGTTCGGCGGAAGTTTCCGTCGCCGAGCCCTTTGGTCATGGCAATCAGGATGGGCATATATTCGGGTTTGCAGCCCGCCATGACGGCGTTGACGGCCACGTGCCACGCGGTGGTATTGCGATGGGCGATGGGCAGCACGGCCACCGTTTCGTTATATTTATAAGGAGTGTATTTGAGATACTCGGTCACCTTTTCGTAGGTCGGCGGAACGAAAGGCAGCCCGTCCGTCCAGTTCTGTTTTTTGAAGTATTCGTTGATTTCATCATAGGTGCCGTAGAAGACATCGTCCCGCACATCCCCCGAAAGCCGGTTTGCCGCGGCGCGTTCTTCCTCCGTGATCGGGGTGGTCAGGGCCTGGACAATCTGAGGCCAGAGAACCTCGCGGGTGTTGCGGATGAGCGTTTCCTGGGAATCGGCCGCAAAAGCGCCAGGATACTCCGCCACGCGCATCACGGGAACCCCGTTGTTGCGGGCCGTATATTTGGCTTGGTCGCTGAAACCCGGGCCGGCGATGATGACCGAAGGGATGCCGAGATATTCGGCCGTGATGCAGGAACCCGTCTCCTTGGGGGTGCAGAGGCCGCAGCCGCCGTTGCCGGAGATCAAGGCATCCACGCCCATATCAAGGAGTTTCTGCTTGAACTCCTCGTTCTGCTTGCGCTTCACGCCGGGAGCGGGGAACGGGCCGGAAAAACCGATTTCATCGAGCAGGATGACCCGTGCCTTGGGATAGTTCTCTTTGATCAAGCGCTTGATCTCGGGATGGGTGACGTTGGTCATAAAACTGACGCCGACCACGGCAATCGTCTTGCCGTTCAGCGTTTGCAGGCGCGGCGCCTGGGTAATCATCTCCACGTTCGAGCGCCCCACGGGAGAGACGACGGCATAGGCGGCTGCCGGGGCGACGGGTGCCACCTGAGGCTGCGCCTCGCTCTTTTGGTATTCTACACGGCAGGTTTCGTCACAAACAATTCGTTCGGTGACCTGGGCGCGGCACACGAGGGCAAGCGCCAGCAAAAGGGATACGGTAAAGATCTTTTTCATAGTCGGTGTGTCAGTTTCTTTGCTATTAAGACACCCCTTCCCGGGAAATCTTAAGATTAGTGGTTTTCGGAGGAATTGTGACATCTGTTCGATTTATTCGTTAACTTCGTAGTTCTAATAGAGAAATCAGATGAAGCGATTCCTTACGGCTATCACGCTGATCCTGGCGCTGTTCGGCTGCGGACGGATGGAAGGCCCCGTGGCGGAACCGCAGGGCCCTGTCACCTTGGAGGTTACGGCCGACCGGCCGGATGCCGTCAAGACGGAGACTCGCGTGGCCCTCAGCGGGACGGACCTCGTCTGGGAGGGGAGTGAGGCGCTATCCGTGCTCTTTGGCGCACCGCGCGATACCTCCGGCGGTCCGGGCGGTCCCCGGGCCATTCTGGGCAGCGTTTCGCAGGGCCGCTTCAAAGGGACGGTGGATCTCAGTACCTACTCGCTGAACGGCTACCGGATGGACGATCTGCAGGCCATCTCCCTTCCGGCCAATCGCAACTGCCGGATCGAATACAAAAGCGGTAAGGTAAGGCTCGCGGTGCCCGTGGAGGCCATGCAGGTGCAGCATCATGCGGGCGTCCTGAACGGAGACTATCTGCCCTTCTTCGCCTGGGTCTCCGGCGACCAGTTGCGTCAGGAAGACGGAGAATATACGATCGACGGCATTCAGCTGCGCTGCGGCGGGTGCATCGTCCGTTATCATATCTATGGAACCGCCTCCTCGATGGCTTCCGACGAGATTTTCAAGAGCATCGCCATCCAGGTAACCGGAAAGGCCATCAACGGCACGGGATACTGGTACGGGGACAGCTTCTCTTCCGGAGTGACCGGGACGGTATCGAGCCCGATTACCGTCAGGCTGGAAGAGGCCTGCACGGCGGCCGGCCGCACGCTGGAGAATGCGCTGATGGTCTATGCCGTGGCACTTCCGCGCCTCGACGGCGGTATCACGCCGGTCCTTGCCAAAATCACGGTGACCACCGATAAAGGCGTCTACGTGAAGGAGGTCTCGTTCCCCTTGGAACTCCGGGCCGGCCACATCCTCCCGATGGGAATCGACCTTTCCTCCTTCACGCGTACGGAAACCGTAACGGCCAAGACCCCGGCCCAGCTGCGCCGCGGCTATGTGGACTCCCTGGTGTTCAACAGCTATCCGTATTTCTACAACAAGCCCATCAAGGTCTATACCTACGTTCCCTCGGGCGACATCAGCTCCTGCCCCGTCCTCTTTGCGATGCACGGCTCCACCCGCACGGGCCTCGCGCAGGTTGCCACCAACTGGAAGACTATCGCCACCAACAAACGGATTATCGTCTTTGCACCCTGCTTTGACAGCGACCAATACCCCAGCTCCTATTATCAGAACGGCAATGTTTCCTGGAGCACGGCGATGTGGAACGGCAAGCCGCACGAGGCTTATACCTACAACATGATTGAAGCCATCTTCGATTATATGAAAGAGGGACTCGGCTTCAATGCCGATCGATACGACTTCTGGGGCCATTCGGCCGGCGGCCAATTCTCGCACCGGTTCCTGCTGCACATGCCCAAGGCCCGCGCCTACCGGATTGTCAGCTCGAATGCCGGCTATTACACCGTGCCGGATCCGGGCGGCATCTCGGACGGCACCAAGACGTACGCCTTCCCGTATTCGATTCTGGGAACCAGTTGGACGCGCGAGCAGTTGGCGGCCTATTTTGCACGCAATCTGGTCGTGCACCTCGGCACGGCCGACACCGCCTCCTCCGTAGAACAGGACAGCCAGCTGCCCTCCTCGCCCGGCGCCTATGCGCAGGGCAAGTGCCGCTACGAACGGGGCAAGTTCTTCTATGCCCGCGCCAAGGCGGTTGCCGACAGTCTCGGCCTGCCCTTCGAGTGGACCCTCGTTGAAGTCAAAGGCGTGGCCCACAGCAGCAAGAATATGACCCAGAATTCAACCAACGGCGCCGGTGTGCTGCTTTACGGAAAATAGGAGGAGAGAGCCATGAAACGAACCCCAAATGCATACGAAACGCCACGGGTCGAGCTCGTCCTCTTCACGCCCTCGCAACTGATCGCCCAATCCCCGGATCCGCTCTCGCTCCCGGGCACGGTCGTAGATCCTTTTGTAATTCCTTAAAACCGATAGTATGAACTTTTTATCCGCTCTTTTGACCATCGTGGTAGGCATTTCTTGTTCCGGCATGAAAGACTCTACCAAGATCTTCTACAACAAGTGCCTGCAGGATGCCGGTGCTGAAATGATCATCTTTGAAGAATATGCCACCAGCGACTCGCTGGCAGAGGCCTTCGCCGCGCAGATCGACGCCCTCATCATTCCGGGCAAGGCTGCCAAGGATACGGCCAAGCGCTACACCTACGACAAGCGCCTGATCAAAGCCTGCGAAGCGGCCGGCAAGCCGATGCTCGGCATCTGCCTGGGTCACCAGCACCTGAACAATTATTACAAGGGGAAGACCCGCAAGAACGTGGATATCAACCCCAATGCGCTGGAGCACCGTCGCGTGGAAGACGGCTACAATGTCCTGCTCAACAAGAAGGCCCACAAGATTATCATCGAGAAAGACTCCGAGTTCTTCAAAATCATGGGCGGAAAAAAGAAAAAAATCAAGGTCAACACCAGCCACAACTGGAGCGTTTCCCAGATCGGTAACGGCCTGCGCGTGACAGCCGTAGCTCCCGACGGAATCGTGGAGGTCATCGAGGGTAACAACATCCTCGGCGTCCAGTTCCATCCCGAATTCCTCTACGGCAAGCTGGGCTACAAGGAGTTCCTGCCCATCTTCCAGTGGCTCGTAGACCGTGCTGCGCGCGCCAAGGAAGCCCGTATTCCCGAAGCGTCCGAATCGGACGGCTGCTGCGAGTAGCCAGCTTACTCCGTCACCAGCTCGAAATCGAGCAGTTTCTGCTCCAGGGAGGCGCGGAGGACGCGGACGCGGACCCGGTCTCCCAAGGTGTAGCTCTTGCCGGTGGCGTGGCTGACGGTCTTGTAGTTCTCGGCGTCGAAAGCCAGATAATCGTCCTGGATATCCCGCAGGGAGATCATCCCCTCGATATGCGTGGGCAGTATTTCCACGTAGATACCCCACTCGGTGAGGCCTGAGATTTCGCCGTCGAACTCCTGGCCCACCTTGTCCTGCATGAACTCGATCATCTTGTATTTCACGCTGGCACGCTCGGCCTCCGTGGCCAGTTGCTCACGGTCCGACGCGTGCTTGCAGCACTCCTCGTAGTAGGCTTTGTCCTGCGAGGAGGCGCCCCCCAGGTAGAGGTCCAGCAGGCGGTGCGCGATCATGTCGGGATAGCGGCGGATGGGCGAGGTAAAGTGGGTATAGTAGGCGAAGGCCAGGCCGTAGTGTCCGATATTGTCCGTGCTGTAGCAGGCGCGGGCCATGGAGCGGAGGGCCATCATCTGCACGGCATTCTCCTCCGGCTTGCCCTTGATGCGCCCCATCAGTTCGTTGAGGCTCTTGGCGATGCGCTTGGGATTGGAGGTGTCGCCCATCTCCTGCTTGAAGTTGTGCGCAAAGCGGCGCAGCTCCTCGATCTTTTCCGGGTTCGGGTTGTCGTGGACACGGTAGACGAAGGTCGGATTCTTGGCGGTGCAGTTCTTGGCCACGGTTTCCGCCACGCCACGGTTGGCCAGCAGCATGAACTCTTCGATCAGCCAGTTGCTTTCGTGCGATTCCTTGCGGATCACGTCGATCGGCTTGCCCGCCTCATCCACCAGCACCTTCATCTCGGGCCGCTCGAAACTGATGGCCCCCGCCTCGAAGCGCTTCTTGCGCAGGATATCCGCCAGTTCGTGCAGTTTACACAGTTCGGCGGCCAGAGGCCCCCGGTGCGATTCCAGAATCTCCTGGGCCTGCTCATAATCGAACCGCTGGTCTGAGTTGATCACCGTACGGCCGAACCAGCTCTTGTGCACCTTGGCCTTGTCATCCATCTCAAAGACAGCGGAATAGCAGAGCTTGTCCTCGCCCGGCCTGAGCGAGCAGAGTTTGTTGCAGAGCTTTTCGGGCAGCATCGGGACGGTGCGGTCTACCAGGTAAACCGACGTGCCGCGCGCATAGGCCTCCTTGTCCACCGGCGAACCGGGGCGGACATAGAAGGTGACGTCGGCGATGTGGATACCCACCTCGTAGCGGCCGCCGCCCAGGTCGCGGAAGGAGAGAGCGTCGTCGAAGTCTTTGGCATCCGCCGGGTCTATCGTGAAGGTGGTCACCGCGCGGAAGTCTTTGCGGCGCGCGATCTCAGCCTCGGGGATCTTTTCAGAAATCTTGTCGGCAGCGGCCTCCACCTCGGGTTCGAAGCGATAGGGCAGTTCGTATTCCGCGAGAATCGAGTGCATCTCGGTGTCGTTCTCGCCGGGGCGGCCCAGCACGTCCACGATCTTTCCGAGCGGTTCGGGCACCCCCTTGGGCCATTCGGTGACCAGCACGGCCACCTTCACGCCATCCTCGGCCTTGATGCCGCCGATGGTAGGCAGGGCGTCGGGCGAAGCCACCTGAATGCGGATATCGTAGGGCATCGAACGGCTCTCGACAATCGCCCAGACCTTGTTGCCGCGGACCAGCAGCGTGCCGATATGCGGACGGTGGGAGCGTTCCAGCACGCAGATAATCTCGCCTTCCAGCCGGCCGTTCCGGGTGCGGTGATAGACCCCTACCTTGACGCGGTCGCCGTTCAGCGCGCCGCGCATCTTGTTGACGCCCACAAAGATGCTTTCCGGATACTCTTTGGTAGTGATGAAGCCCAGGCCGTCCCGGTTCATCGAGACGATGCCTTCTACCTTGGTGGCGGCTTTCTCCGCCTTATGCTGTTTACGTCTGCGCTCGCGCGAAGAATCGCCCCCGCGAGAAGAATTCTGTTTCCGTTTTTTGCCCATAAATGATAACTTTGTACCCTTGTACAAATCCGATAACAAAGATAGAAAATATATGGATAAGCGCGTTTTACTGATGATCCTCGACGGCTGGGGCGAAGGCCCGGCCGATCATTCCAATGCCATCTATACGGCCGGAACGCCGGAAATCGACGCCCTGCGCGCCCGCTATCCCCACAGCCACCTTTCGGCCTGCGGCGAGGATGTGGGACTGCCCGACGGCCAGATGGGAAACAGCGAGGTGGGCCACCTCAACATCGGCGGCGGCCGCATCGTCTATCAGGACCTGGTGAAGATCAACCACGCCTGCCGCGACCACGCCCTGCTACAGAACGACGAAATCCGTCGCTGCTACGAATATGTGGCGCAGAAGGGCTGCAAGCTGCATTTCATGGGGCTCTGCTCGCACGGCGGCGTGCACAGCTCGCTGGCGCATCTCTACGAGTTTCTGGCGGAAGCCAAGCGCGTCGGGCTGGAGAAAGTCTTCGTGCACTGCCTGATGGACGGCCGCGACACCGATCCGCACAGCGGCAAGGGCTTCCTCGAGGAACTGGATCAGAAGATGTCCGCCACCACGGGCCGGATTGCATCGGTCTGCGGCCGCTTCTATACGATGGACCGCGACAAACGCTGGGAGCGCATTCGTGCCGGTTATGACCTGATTGTCAACGGAATCGGCAAACCGTTTACGTCGGCTATCGACGCGGTGCAGGCCTCCTACGATGCCGGCGTTACGGATGAATTTATCGAGCCGGCCGTCATCACGGACGGCACGGGCGCGCCGCTGGCACGGATCGAGGCGGGCGACGCCGTCATCTTTTTCAACTTCCGCAACGACCGCGCCCGCGAAATCACCGCCGTCCTCACGCAGCAGGATATGCCCGAGGCGGGCATGCATACGCTGCCGCTCTACTACTGCTGCCTGACCCCCTACGACGATAAGTTCACCGGACTGCACATCCTCTTTGACAAGGAGAACGTCGCGCAGACGCTCGGCGAGGTGGTCGCCACCGCCGGCCGCACCCAGCTGCGCATCGCCGAGACGGAGAAATACGCCCACGTCACCTTCTTCTTCAACGGCGGCCGCGAGACCCCGTTTGAGAGGGAGGACCGCATCCTCGTCAACTCCCCCAAGGTGGCCACCTACGACCTTCAGCCGGAGATGAGCGCGCCGCAGGTCAAGGAGGCGTTAATTGCCGACCTGGCCACCCGCAAGCACGATATGATCATCCTGAACTTCGCCAACGGCGACATGGTGGGCCACACGGGCGTCTATGACGCCATCGTCAAGGCGGTGAAG
>JAFSWO010000078.1 GCA_017450165.1 Bacteroidales bacterium
AAACGCATGATTTCAGCGTCGGACTTGCCAACCGGGTCGAAGTCGGAACCACCCTTTGCACCACCCATCGGGAGGGTCGTCAGGGAGTTCTTGAAGATCTGCTCGAAACCGAGGAACTTCAGCATGGAGAGGTTAACCGCCTTGTGGAAACGGAGACCGCCCTTGTAGGGACCGATCGCGCTGTTGAACTGGACACGGTAGCCGAGGTTAACCTGGACTTCGCCCTTGTCATCAATCCATGCAACACGGAAAGTGAAGATGCGGTCAGGCTCAACGATACGCTCGACGATCTTGGCCTTCTCGAATTCAGGGTGCTGGTTGTAGATCTCTTCGATGGACTCGAGGACCTCTTCAGCTGCCTGAAGGAATTCTTTTTCTTCAGCGTGCTTCTCACGAAGCTTTGCCATAATATCAGCTGCTTTCATAATAACAGATAGATAGTTGTGTGTTTGTAAATTATTAATTAGGAATGGTTTAACTATTTGACCGTCCAGGTTGCACCGCTCTTGAGGAGGTCGTCAACACAGGTGATCGGGGATTTAGCCTTCACCTCTGCGAGCTGGTCGCGTACGCGATCGTCGTAGGTAGGTTCAGCCACGTCGCGGATGACGCCGAGAGCCACCGGGAAGTCCGGAGCCTTCATGTTGATGAGCTGGCTCTGGATAGCGGTGTCCTCGCAGTGTGCATCGTGGACGAGAAGTTTGTCAACGGTGATGCCGTCTTCGCCACTCGTCACGACTTTGAGTTTGCCGTGCTCGAGGATCAGACCCTTGTCCTTGTTGGTACCGAATACCATCGGCTGGCCATGGCGCAGGACGATGGTGCGGTCAGCGCGGACAGCGCGGTCGGCAATCTGGTTGTGTGCACCGTCGTTGAAGATGACGCAGTTGGTCAGCATTTCGCAGATGGAGCAGCCGTCATGCTTGGCAGCGGCCACGAGAATCTCCTGGTTGAGCGCCATTTCGGAGTCGAGGCTGCGGGCAAAGAAGGTGCCGCGTGCGCCGAGTACGAGTGCGCCCGGGATGAACGGGTTCTCGATGGTTCCGTACGGAGAGGTCTTGGTAATCTGGCCGAGTTTGGAGGTCGGGGAATACTGGCCCTTCGTCAGACCGTAGATCTGGTTGTTGAAGAGGATGACATTGATGTCGATGTTACGACGGATAGCGTGAATGAAGTGGTTACCGCCGATAGCGAGGGCGTCACCGTCACCGGTTGCCTGCCAGACGCTGAGGGTCGGGTTAGCGACCTTGACACCGGTGGAAATCGGTGTAGCACGTCCGTGGATGGAGTGGAAACCGAAGGTATCCACATAGTAAGGGAGACGCGAGGAGCAGCCGATACCGGAAATGACGACAATCCGTTCCTTGGTGTATCCGAGGTCTTCGCAGACGGTCGGAAGAGCGCGCGTGAGCGCAGCGAGGATGGCGTGGTCACCGCAACCCGGGCACCAGCGAGGTTCCTGATTGCTCTTGAAGTCTTGTGCTGTATATTTCATAGTGTGATCCTCCGATAATTAAAGGTTATTGACTGCATCGACGATTTCCTTGACGATGAACGGCTGGCCCTGAACTTTGTTGACCTGCTTGAACTGGAACTGCGGGAAGTTGGCGCGCAGATAGTTGGCGAACTGGCCGCTGTTAAGCTCGCAGACCACGAGGTTCTTGTAGTTTGCCAGGATTTCTGCCGTATTCTTAGGCAGCGGGAGGATATAGTCGAAGTGCGTGAGAGCAACGTCCTTGCCTTCGTCCTTGAGCTCATTGTATGCGGAGAGCAGGTGGCCGAAAGTACCGCCCCAGCCGATGAGGAGGGTGTCAGCCTTCTTCGGGCCGATCACTCCCTGATCCGGAATATAGTTGGCGACGCGGGCGACCTTCTCGGCACGCTCGGCAACCATCTTGGCGTGGTTTTCAGGATCGGAGGAGATGACACCGGCGGTGTTCTTCTCCAGACCGCCTATGCGGTGCTCCAGACCTGCCTTGCCCGGAAGTGCCCAGTAGCGGGCCATCGTTTCAGGGTTGCGCTTGTAGGGCTGGAACTTACCTTCGCAGGAGTCGATGACCGGAGCCTTGATGGCGGGATAATCCTTCATGGAAGGAATCTTCCAAGGTTCGGAACCGTTGCCGAGGAAGCCTTCTGAGAGAAGGACAACCGGCATCATGTGCTCGAGCGCGAGCTTGCCAGCCATGAAGGCTGCATCGAAGCAGTGGCTCGGGGAGTGTGCTGCAATGACGCAGATCGGGCACTCACCGTTGCGGCCGTAGAGGACCTGGTTGAGGTCGGTCTGCTCGGTCTTGGTAGGGATACCGGTGGAAGGACCACTGCGCTGGACGTCCACGATGACGAGCGGGAGCTCGGTGATCATGGCCAGACCCATCGCCTCGGACTTCAGGGAGACGCCCGGACCTGAGGTGGTGGTTACTGCGAAGTTGCCGGCGAAAGCGGCGCCGATAGCGGTGCAGATACCTGCAATCTCATCTTCACACTGAACAGTCTTGACACCGAGGTTCTTATAGATAGCAAGTTCCTCGAGGATAGCCGTAGCCGGGGTGATAGGGTAGGAACCGCAGAAGAGCGGAATACCTGCCTTCTCGGACGCTGCGATCAGACCCCATGCCGTAGCCTGGTTACCGTTGATGTTACGGTAGACACCCGGTTCCTGCTTTGCCGGAGCAATCGTATAGGTATTTGCGATTGCCTGGATGTTTTCTGCATAGTTGAAACCGTCGCGGATGACCTTCTTGTTGACATCCACCATTTCCGGGTGCTTCTTGCCGAACTTCTTGACGAGATATGCGTCCGTATATTCCAGCGGGCGGTTGAACATGAAGAACACCATACCCAGCGTGAACATATTCTTGCAACGCTCCATCTCCTTGAGTCCGAGGCCGCTGTCCTTCAAGCTCTCCTTGGTGAGGGAGGTGATGTTGGCAGCTACGATCGTGCGGTCCTCAAGCTTGAGTTCCGTGATCGGATCATCGGTCTCGAATCCTGCACGTTTGATGTTGGCCTCATCGAAGGAATCGAGGTCAACGATAATCGTTGCATTGGGTTTTGCCCATTTTGCATTCGCCTTCAGGGCGGCAGGATTCATTGCGACGAGCGCATCGGCGAAATCGCCAGGGGTGGTCACGCCGCTCTTGCCGATATGGACCTGGAAACCGGAAACGCCCGACACGGTACCGTGCGGGGCACGAATTTCTGCAGGGTAGTCCGGGAAGGTGGAAATCTCGTTGCCATACAGTGCGGAAGCGTCTGCGAAGAGCGTTCCTGTCAGCTGCATGCCATCACCGGAGTCACCAGCAAAACGGATTACGACATCATTGGTGTCAATAACTTTGTGTTGCATAATTGATGGTTAAGTTAGTAATATGGAAAAAGATTAATCAAATGATTACTTGTCAGTGGGATTGGGCAGTTGTGTGGGGGCAACCTTCTCGGCAGGAATGCCGAGTTCCTTCTTGGCGAGCGGGAGCAGGTCCACGCTCAGGAGGTCGTCAAAATAAATGACGGCACCCACAGAGGTGTCGAACACATAAACCAGCGCCTGTTCCTTGGCCACTTTCTGGATAGCGTCATTGGCCTTCTGGAAGATCGGGCCCATCAGCAGCTGCTGCTGGCGCTGCATGTCCTGCTGCGCGGTCTGCTGGAACTGCTGGATGCGCTGGACCAGATCCTGGAGGTCTTTCTCCTTGGCCTCGCGGACGGCGGGGGTCCAGGTAGCGTTCTTGCGCTGGTATTCGGTATACTTGGTATTGTATTCATCCTCCATCCCGTGCATGGTCTCTTCGAGATCCTGCTGATAAACCTGCAGGTTCATCCGGGCGGAGTCCGTCTCGGACATCAGGGCGATCAGTTCCTGGGAGTTAATGTGTCCGCACTTGAAGTTCTGCGCGCCTGCCAGCGCCGTAATGGCGACGGAGAGCAGCAGGGTAAAAAAGAGTCGCTTCATAATCGGTCTTGTCGGTTATAACTGTTTGATGATTTCTTTGGTGATATCCAGCGCGGAATCGTAGTAAACGATGTTGCCGGAACCAGCCAGGTCGATGATGGCCGTGAAACCGTGCAGTTCGCTGTAGTGACGGATAGCCGCCTCCACCTTCTCGCGAATCGGAGTCAGCAGTTCCTCGGATTTCTTGGAAAGCACACCTTCTGATCCGAAGTAGCCGTCTTCCTTCTTCTTCATCTCCTGCTCTTTGGTGATAATCTTGTTTTCAGCGGAAGAGCGCTGGGAGCTGGAGAGGTAAGCCTTCTGGTTCTGATAGGTGGAATACAGCTGGTCGATGACCTTGAGATCAGCCTCAATTTCTGCTTTGTACTTCTCGGTAAGCTGTTCGAGGGACTTTTGTGCGTTCTGGTACTCAGGAAGTTCCTTCAGGACGGTTTCGGTATTGATGAAACCGATTTTCTGGCTCTGCGCCTGAAGCATCGATGCGCTCATGAGTGCGAGGGTCAGGATTAAAAACAACTTTTTCATAATCTTATACTGTTAGAATTGTTGACCAATGACGAAATGGAATTGACTCTTGTTCGAAGTAGCGTCGAAACCGTACCCCCAGTCGATACCGAGCAGACCGACGATGGGCAGGAAGACGCGGAGACCGACACCGGCGCTCCGTTTAACCTGGAACGGATTGAAATTATGGATATCCGACCAGCAGTTACCAGCCTCGAGGAAGGCCAGTGCAAAGATGGTGGAAGAGGGTTGCATGATCAGCGGGTAACGCAGCTCTACCGTGAACTTGTCGTAGACATTGCCGGCATAGGCGCCATTAATATATGGTGTGAGGGAGTAGTTCTCGTAGCCGCGGAGACCGATCACCTCGGAACCGTAGGTGTTGTAACCCGACATACCGTCACCACCCACGATGAAGCCCTCGAACGGCGAGTAGCCCCACTTGCGGTTGTAGTAGCCCAGGTAACCGAAGTTCGCACGGGTCATCAGCACGAGGTCGCCGACCAGGCGCGTATAGACCGACCCCTTGAAGGTCCACTTGTTGTATTCGATCCACTTGAAGTGCTCCTCGATGGTCTTGGCGTTCCAGTCAATGGAGGAGGCATTCTTGCGCATCAGCGACCAGGGCGGGGTCAGCTGCATCGTAAAGTTGAAGTCGGAGCCCTGACGGGGATAGATGGTCTGGTCGGTGGAGTTGCGCGAGAGCGACGAGGTCCAGCTCAGGTTGTGGGAGATACCGGTATCGTAGATGAAGTAATAACTCCAGTCTTTCAGTTTGTAGGTCTGCCAGCCCAGTGAGTTGTACAACACGAAGTAGGTATCGGGCCACTTGAGGCGCGTACCCAGACCGAGCGTTGCACCGAAGACCTCCATGTACTGATCGTTGTTCAGGATGCTGTAGTAGGAGGAGATGTAGGAGTTGGTCTGGCGGGAGAAGTAAGCCGAGAAACTGAGCGAAGTCGGTTTCTTACCGGTCAGCCACGGCTCCACGAAGCTGGCGGAGAGGGTCGTGTAGTAGGTACCGTTGGTCTGGAAGCGGATGGCGAGCTGCTGCGCATCGCCCAGCGGAACCGGACGCCATGCCTCCTTCTTGAAGAAGTTGTAGGTAGAGAAGTTGTTGAAGCTCAAACCCAGCGTACCCACGAACATCCGGTTACCCCAACCGCCGCTGAGCTCAATCTGGCTGTTGGATTTCTCCTCTACGTTGAAGGCCAGGTCCACCGTGTTGTTCAGCGAATTCGGCATGATGTTGTAGCCCCGCTGCGGATCCGCCGCCACCTCCGGATCGAAAT
>JAFSWO010000079.1 GCA_017450165.1 Bacteroidales bacterium
CTCGCCGCCCTGCAGGAACTTCCCTGGACCGGCAACATCCGCGAACTGCGCAACGTCACCGAACGATTGATGATCCTCTGTGGCAACACCATCACCAAAGAGGATGTCATCGCTTATGCAACCCCTTCAATCTGAGACAGCCATGAACCTCGTTGCTATCGTAGGACGCCCCAACGTAGGCAAGTCCACCCTCTTTAACCGACTCGTCGGTACCCGCAAAGCCATCGTCGATGAGACGGCCGGCGTCACCCGCGACCGCCATTACGGCCGCTGCGAGTGGTGCGGAACCGAGTTCTCCGTGGTGGACACGGGCGGTTTCACCGTCAATTCCGACGATATCTTCGAGGAGGAGATCCGCAAGCAGGTGATGATTGCCATCGAGGAGTGCGACCTCGTACTCTTCCTGACGGAGGTGGGCACCGGCATCACCGACTTCGACGCCGAGATCGCCAAGATCCTGCGCCGCAGCAAGAAACCGGTCGTGCTGGCCGTCAACAAGGTGGATACCAGCGACCGGATGTACGATACCTACGAGTTCAACGCACTCGGACTGGGTGAGCCCTGGTGCATCGCCTCCGCAACCGGCAGCGGCACCGGCGACCTGCTTGACGAGATCGTACGCCTGCTGCCCAAAGAGAGCGTGGCGGAAGAGGACAACGCAGACCTGCCGCACTACGCCATCGTCGGCAAACCGAACGTGGGCAAGTCTTCGCTGACCAACGCGCTGCTGGGTGAGGAACGCAACATCGTCACCCCGCTGGCCGGCACCACCCGCGACTCCATCTCTTCCCATTACAACAAATTCGGCCATGAATTCATCCTCGTGGATACGGCCGGCGTGCGCCGCAAGAGCAAGGTGCGCGAAGACCTCGAATTCTATTCGGTGCTGCGCTCCATCAAGGCCATTGAGGAATCGGATATCTGCATCCTGATGGTCGACGCCACCACCGGTATCGAGGCGCAGGATATGTCTATCTTCAATCTGATTGCCCGCAACCGCAAGGGATGTGTGGTGGTGGTGAACAAGTGGGACCTGGTGGAAGACAAGAGCGCCAACACCATGAAGGAATATACGGAGGGCATCAAGGCCCGCCTGGCCCCCTTCAACGACATTCCCATCATCTTCACTTCGGTGCTCAACAAGCAGCGCATCCTGGATGTGCTGAATGCCGCCAACCGGGTCTATTCCAACTACAGCCGCCGCATCCCCACCTCGGAACTGAACGAAGTGATGCTGCCGGAAGTGGAGAACTATCCCCCGCCGGCATGGAAAGGCAAGTACATCAAGATCAAGTACATCACGCAGCTGCCCACGAAGTTCCCGGCATTCGCCTTCTTCTGCAACCTGCCGCAGTACATCCGAGACCCGTACAAGCGGTATCTGGAAAACAAGCTCCGCAGCCACTATGATTTCACGGGTTGCACCATGGAGATATATCTGCGCAAGAAATAGCGCTTAAGCCTCTACAAAGAACCGTACGGTGAAGCAGGCGCCGCCCAATTCGGCGGAGCGGCCGCATTCAATCGTGCCGCCGGTCTGCTCGATGATGCCCTTGCAGATGGAGAGGCCCAGGCCCGATCCGCTGGAACGGGTGGTGAAGTGCGAAGTAAAGATCCGATCTACATTCTCGGGCGGCACGCCGGGGCCGTCATCCTCAACGCGCACTACGTAGCATTTGCGTCCCTCATCGGCCTGCTCTTCATTCAGCGTGAGCAGGATCCGGCCCTTGCCCTTCGATTCCTCAATAGCCTGGATCGCATTGGTAATGAGGTTCGTAAAGACGCGCGAGAGCTGCTTGCGACGTCCCTGCACCACCGGCTCAACGGCGCTGCAGCGATACTTCAGGTCGATATTGTCGCGGTTGTCGAAGATAATCATCTGCTCCCGGATCACGGCATTGATATCCACCTCGCCAGCCACGTCTTCCGCGGTGCGGGCAATGGCGGAGAATTCGGAGGCGGTTTCGGCCAGGATATCGATCTGGCTGATCAGGCTGCCGCCAATCTGGTCCACCTTTTCTTCCCAACCGGGGATGCCGCGCTGCTTGAGGCGGATCAGATGCTGGATGCTCAGGCGCATCGGACTGAGGGCATTCTTGATCTCGTGGGCAATGCGGCGGGCCATCTCTTTCCAGGCCTGCTCACGTTCGCTCTGCGCCAGTGCGCGGGTGCTCTCTTCGAGGGCGTCCACCATGTCGTTGTAGGAACTCACCAGCACGCCCAGCTCGTCCCGCGTATTCTTATAAGGAATATGGCCCAGTTTACCCGGCGAAGCGGCCGTCGCACGCATCTGGTCGCGTAACTCGCGGATGGGCCGCGACATGGAGTTGGAGAGCAGCACACCGATGATGAGCGATGCGATAATCAGCACCAGGTAGAGGTTGATGAGCATCACCAGCGTATGGCCGGTCACCGTGCCGGAGGAACGGGAACGATATGGAACATAGACGATTCCCACCAGTTCTCCGTCCACGTTGAAGATGGGAGCATAGACGGCATAGTAGTTCCGGGGCCCCTCCTCCACCACTTCAGAGAAACGGGTGGCGTGCATGTGCACGATCTCATGAAAGGCATGGTGGCTCAGGCGGAAGCTGACCGGACGGAGGCCGGTCTCTTCCGGCGTGGTCGTATAGACCAGTGAACCGCGAGTGTCGTAGACGCCGATCTCGTAGCGGGTCACCTCGGAGAGATGACGGACCGCAGCGATGAATTCAGGCGAAGAGAGACTTTCCGAACCGGAATAGTACTGGCACTGCTCGGCCAGCGCACCCTGTACGGCGGCAATCCGCTCCTCCATGAAGGCGGCGTTGGCATTGCGCCGGAAACTGCTGTTGTAGAAGACGGCCGTACCGCCCACGGCAGCCAGGGTCACCAGCATCACGCCGGTGGTCAGCAGGGTGATCTTCCGCTTGATCGAGTGCTTCGGCAAATCCAGGAACCGGCCGCGGGCATCGCGGGAGGTGAAGACGATCAGGAAGATCCCGAAGAAGATCAACAGATAGGAGAAGGAGACCAGATAGGGAAGCCACGGGCGCGAGGGGCGCGAAAGGATGGTGGCATTACCCTCCGAATAGCGGTTGATAAAGTGCACCGTTCCGCCGCGCGTCACCATCGAATAGCCCATCCGGTACTCTTCAGGCAGCGCAACAGGATAGTTGATGCTACCTTCCGACGTTACGAGCCGGTGGTCGTTGTAGCAAGCCACGGAGTAACGGCCGGGAAGCGACCCGAGAGCCGATTCCGCGCTGCGGTGCTTGGAGGTGAAGCCCAGGTAGAGCCGGCGGACATCCCTGCCGTCCGGATCATAGTACTGGAACTGGCCCATGTAGGTCAGTTTGCCGTCGTAGTTGTTGATCTGCCAGAAATGGGTGCTCTGGTCCACACGCACGCCGCGCGTGCTGATCATATCGTAGAAGAAGGGGAAGCAGAGCGAGGGCTCCGACTGCCCGCCCGGAGCGATATAATCGCCGGGAGCACAGATGGATAGCGATACGCTGTAGCGATCCTGCAGGTCCTTATAGAAGTAGCGGTCGATGAGGCGGTTGCGGATCAGTTCGGCCGCCTTGACGCTGACCAGCGTGCCGATAAAGGGATCCTCCGCAATCTCCTGCTCGATGGTACGCAGATAGAACTCGAAAGGAAGGTCGTGTTCTACGGCCAGTTTGGTAGTGGTAACACGGTTGGTCTCGTATTCCCGCTCCACCCCGAAGAGGGATTCGGCCACCACGAAAAAGAGCGCGAAGAGGACGCTGATCAGGACGATGTTCCGCCACGAGAAGAGCGAGACGCGGCGCCAGCGACGGGTCAGCAGCAGCGCGGTCTGCAAGGTGAAGAGCAGCGCCAGGGCCAGCATGGCGAAGGTCACGTAGCAAAGCAGCGTCGAACCGGAAAACTCGTTGATGCGGAAGGGCTCCAGCACCAGGCTGGAATTCATGATCAGCGAACGCAGGGCCAGGAAGAGATAGACGGCCAGTGCCACGGCAGCCAGCAGCAGGAGCAGCGGAGCGGCGACCCGGATAAAGGGATAACGGCGTCCCCGGCGCTCCATCCCGCGCAACATCGGGAACCGGATGGCAAAGAGCAGGTAGGCGATCGAAGCCACAAAGGCATTGTTGAGCAGAAAGTCGCCCAGCGTCGGGAAGAGCGTGCTGTCTGCATAGAGAATGGGCGAGAAGAGCGGATAGCTGTGCGAATACTGGCTCGCCAGCAGCACGGCGGCCAGGCGAAGCAACGTCAGCCCGCCCAGAGCAAGGGCGAAGGTCCGCCACGAGGGACGCTTGAAATGCAAGGCAAAGAGCGCCATGGCCGCCAGCATGAAGGAAATCCATTTCAGGAGCCGCCCCGTCGATGAAAAGGCGGAGGGCGAACCGGCCAAGATGGAGAAGAGCGGCGTGCCGTCGGCCGCATGTACGACAGCCGGGGGATTCTCGGTCACCTCCGCGATGCGGAAATGGGGGCCGACAGGCAGCTGGTCCACCTGAATACCTGCCACGATTTTCACGCGGCGCGAGGTAGAATACCACTTGCTCACAATATATCGGGCGGAGCCCAGATCCAGATACTGCCACTGGTCTCCCAGTCCGGCCAGCGGCGAGATGCCGTTGTCCGTTTCGGAAGCCATCTCAAGCCGGTAGGAACCGGGATATGCGTCGTTATTATCGTGCTGGATAGGAAATTCGTTGATCCAGGAATGGAGGGTGTCCAGGTTATACTTGTAGAGCACCATGTCTTCCGGCAGGTCGTCCATATCCAGACAGACATCTGCCGGTTGGACGAGCGCGTTGCGGATATATCCCTCGATGATGCGTTCCCTCCCCTGCAGCGCCCGTTCGATACGGCCCACACGCGAAGCCAGCTGCGATTCGTAGCTGCGCGAGTGGAACGACCCGGCAAAGACGAGAATGGCCAGCACTCCCAGCAACTCTACCAGGTAGCGGGAAAGAAGACTTCCCAGTCGCTTGAAGAAGGGTTTTGCAGCTTTCATCTATTCATGGTGATAGGGTTCTCCCCGGATAATCGTGAAGGCGCGATAAAGCTGCTCCACAAAAACCAGGCGCACCAGCTGATGGGAGAAGGTCATCTCGGAGAGCGAGAGCATTTCATTGGCGCGGTCGTAGATGGATTTTGAAAAACCGTATGCGCCGCCCACCACGAAAACCAGGTCCCGCGAGCCGTGCAGCAGCTTCTGCTCCAAATCCCGTGCCCAAGCTACCGAGGTAAAGCGGCGGCCATGTTCATCCAGCAGAATCACATGGTCCGAATCCTTGAGCCGCGCGGCGATCAGGGCCCCTTCGCGTTCCTTGATCTGATCGCGCGAGAGCGCGGAAGCCTGCTTTAGCTCGGGGATTTCCTCGATGGAAAAGGCCGCGTAGTGCTTCAGACGGCCGGCATAGTCGGCAATTCCCTCTTTGAGCGGGGAACCGATTGTTTTTCCGACGAGTATGAGCTTCAGCTTCATTGGGTGCAATCAATTAACTCGTAAAGGTAAGATTTTTTGTCCGTTTTTCAACGTGTCCCGTGGCTTGATTTTTGCATAGTTTTCATCCGTGTTCCTGCCATTATGAAACTCAAACGACTTCTTCCGCTCTTCGCGCTGCTGCTTGCAGCGATTCCCGCACCGGCCCAGAATACGGTTCCGGTCAGCCTCTCCTCGGGGGTTTCGCAGGATGTCTTCACCCCTATCGGAAAGTATTTCCAGGCCGGCGATTACAACAAGCTCTCCGCCTGGTTTGCAGAGACGCTGGAACTGGATATCCTGGGGTCTGTCAGCACTTGCTCCCGCAACCAGGCCCGCCGCATCATGAAGGATTTCTTTGCGGATTACACCCCGAAATCGTTTGAGGTTGTCCATAAAAGCGGAAAGGCCCCGATGCGGTATGCCATCGGAGTCCTTCACGCGGGTGGCGAGACCTTCCAGGTCACGCTTTATGTCCGGACCGGCGAGGGAAAGAGCGATATTCAGCAGCTCAAAATCGAACGCCAGTAAAACGCCTTATCGCTTCAGGTAATAGGTGACCGAGGTCACGACGCGAACCTTCTTGGTCTGCGGCGTGTTGCTGTCGCGCGCCTCGATACTGAAGGTACCCTGCGAAGCGGTGCGGATCTTGCCCAGCGAGCTGCCGCTGTCCTTGGCGAACTTTTCAGCCACCTGACGGGCATTCTTGGTAGCCACTTCAATCATCTCCGGCTTAATCTCGTTCAATCCCTCGAAGAGGAACTGCGGCGTAGCCTCCCAGCCGTTCTCCAGGATGATATCCTTGCTGAGCAGCTGGCTCTGGGCGGCCATCAGGGCCAGCACCTTGTCCACTTCTGCCGAGCAGACGGTGATGGTGCAGGTTGCCACATAGCGATAGAGACGGGTGTTGCCGCCATACTCCTGCGCGTCCTTGTCGGAGAGCGAAGGAACGGAGACGGAGATGTCTTTCTCTTCAATACCCCCCTTCTTCAGGAAGTTGAAGATGATCTCCTTTTTGCTTTCGATAGCGCGGTATACGGAATTCAGATCGTTACCCACCACTTTGTACACCACCGGCCAGATGACCTTGTCGGCAGGAACTTCACGTTCGCAGAGTCCTTTCACGCTGACGGTACGCTCGAAGGAGCGGAATTCGCGTGCGGTCCGGGGAAGCATGAGCCCCAGAAAAATCAGACCGACCATTATGGTCAGGCCCAGATAAAGTTTACCCTTATTTTCCATATTCGTAGATTTTTATATTACAAATATAAGTATTTTTGTAGTTGAAACTAGCATTCTTTACCGAATATGTTGCAGTGCAAAAACATTACCAAACGGTTCGGCACCTTCACTGCCATTCAGGATATCAACCTCGATATTCCTGAAGGTAAGATATTTGGGTTGCTCGGGCCGAACGGTGCCGGCAAGACCACGCTGATCCGCATCATCAACCGGATTACCATCCCTTCCGCGGGCAGCGTCTGGTATAACGGCGTCCCCATGACCGACGAAGTGGTCCGCACCATCGGCTATCTGCCCGAGGAGCGCGGTCTTTATAAAAAAATGAAGGTGGGCGAGCAGTGCCTCTACCTTGCGCGTCTGCGCGGGATGAGCACCGCCGAGGCCACCGATGAGCTCAAGAAGTGGTTTGTCCGCTTCGGCATCCAGAGCTGGTGGAACAAAAAGGTAGAGGAGCTCTCCAAGGGTATGGCCCAGAAGGTACAGTTCATCACCACCGTCCTGCACCGCCCCCGCCTGCTGATTCTCGACGAACCCTTCTCCGGATTCGATCCGGTCAACGCACAGCTGATCCGCAACGAAATCCTGCACCTGCGCGACGAGGGCGCCACCATCATCCTCTCTACCCACAACATGGAGTCGGTGGAGGAGCTTTGCGACGAGATTGCCCTCATCAACCGCTCTAAGGTCGTGGTCGCAGGACAGACCGACGCCATCCGTCGGGAATACGGCGACAACCGCGTGGAGCTCGTCTACAGCGATGCGGAAGGCCGCCACACAGAAGTCATCGCCATCGAGGGAGATCCCAACGCCGCCCTGCGCGAAGTGCTTGACAGAGGCGTCACCATCCACTCCTGGCGGGAACTGGTGCCGCGCATGAACGACATTTTCATCAAACTGGTTACCGAAAAAGAATAGGAGGAGCGTCGTATGAATCTTTCGAAAATCGGTCTGGTCATCAGCCATGAATATGCGGTACGCGTCCGCAAGAAATCCTTTATTCTCACCACCCTCCTCACCCCGCTCCTCTTTGGTGCGCTCATCTGCGTGCCGGCCCTCATCATGCTCTGGGGCGGCGGAGGCGAACAGAAGGTCAAGATCATCGACGGTACCGGCGAACTCGCCGCGCGGTTCGAAGACAGCGGCAACACCCACTACGAACTGGCCGCCGAAGGGGAAACCCTGGATCTGATGAAGGAACTTTTCAAGGAGATGGGGCTCTATGCCATCGTTGACATCTCCCCCTATAACGACAAGGACGAAGTCACTGTCACCACCTATTCCAAGGAACCGCTCAACATTGAGGTCAAGGCCGCCGTAGGGCGCACCGTCAACAAGGCGATAGAGGAACGCAAACTGGCACGCTACAAGATCGGCAACCTGCAGGAAATCCTCTCCGACGTCAAGACGGACATCAAACTGAATACCCTCACACTCAAGGAAGACGGCAAGGCGGAGGAGGACTCCGTAGAGCTCTACATGATCGTCGCCTACGTCTTGAGCTTCCTCATCTACATCTTTGTCTTCATGTTCGGCACCATGGTGATGCGCAGCGTGATTGACGAAAAGAGCAGCCGCGTGGTGGAGGTGATCGTCTCCTCGGTCAACAGCGTCGACCTGATGATCGGCAAGATTGTGGGCGTTGCATTGGTGGCGCTCACGCAGTTTGCCATCTGGATCGGCCTGACTGCCGCCATCGCCGGTGGCGTGATGGGTGCAGCCGGCCCGAAACTGTTGGGCTCCCTCGGCGATTCGGAGCAGGTCATGCAGCTGGCGGCGCAGCCCTCCCTCGGTGTCCATCCGGACCTGGGCCAGCTGGCTCAGGTGGCCACGGATGAGAATGCGCCGGAGGCGCTGAAGATGGTTGCCCAGATCCGCAGCCTCAACTGGGGGTCCATCCTGGGGTGTTTCCTGCTTTATTTCCTGCTCGGCTACCTGCTCTATGCGGCCATGTTCGCCGCCATCGGGTCGGCCGTGGACAACGAAGCCGATACGCAGCAGTTGCAGCTACCGCTGACCCTGCCGCTGATTGTCGGACTCTTTATCATGCTGCACACCTTTGAACATCCGAGCAGCCCGCTCTCCGTATGGGCCTCCATCATTCCATGGACCTCTCCGATGGTGATGCTGGCCCGTATTCCCTTCAATGTGGTGCCGGCTTGGCAACTGATCCTGTCGCTGGTGCTTCTATTTTTGACCTTCCTGGGTACCGCCTGGGTTTCGGCCAAGATTTACAAGGCCGGCATCCTGATGTACGGCAAGAAATCCTCCTTCAAGGATTTGTGGCACTGGATTCGCATGAAAGAATAATCAAACTATTTTCTATATGAACATCAAGCGTTTTACCCTCTTTTTCGTGCTGCTGACGCTGATTCCAGCAACCGTTTCGGCCCAGCTCAAGTACAAATGGAGCACCGAGCGGATGGACAGCCGCTATGACAACGGCACGGAGCAGACCGCTGCCAAGATTATCGACAAATACAGTCCGATGGTCGCTCCCCTGCAGGAGATCATCGGTTACAGTGAAGACGAGTACCGCAGTTCGCGTCCCGAAAGCGGTCTTTCCAACTTCGCGGCCGATATCATTCGGGAAACCGCTGAGAAAGCGGTCGGCAAACGGGTGGACGTGGGTCTCACCAACTTCGGCGGTATCCGCACCAGCCTGCCCAAAGGGGCCGTCCGCGTCTATGACATCTTCTCCATCTTCCCCTTCGAGAACCACATCGTGGTCTTCGACATCAAGGGCCGCGACCTGTTGAAGTTCTTCAATCAGATGGCAAAGCGGCCGGAGGCGCTAAGCAACGTCTATCTCGTAGCCAAGAATGGAGAGATTGTGACCCTCCGGATCGGTGACAAGCCCTTCGACGTGGATCACACCTACCGCATGGCCACCATCGACTTCCTGATGGATGGCGGAGACGGGGTCAACCTCACCAAAATGGCCCGGAACAAGGTGGAGACCGGGATCCTGATCCGCGACGCCATTGTTGACCACATCCGTGAGATGAATGCGGAGGGCAAGACCATCCGCCTCTTCAAGGACAGCCGTGTAACCATCAATGACTAAGGGAGGAACAACTATGAAACGATTCTTCATTTTTATAGCACTGCTCGCCGCTACGGCCACCCTCGCAGATGCCCAGCGGCTTGTTATCCTGCATACCAACGACTCCCACAGCCAGATTGAACCGCTCCGCGTGGGCCGGGACAAAGGCTTCGGCGGCGTGGAGCGCCGGATGGAGTACATCCGTCAGGTCCGCGAACAGTATGGCAAGGACAAGGTCCTGCTGCTCGATGCCGGCGACTACAATCAGGGTACCCCCTATTTCACGGTGGCAAAGGGCGACCTGGAGATGGAACTGGTCAATGCCATGAAATATGACGTGGCCACCCTTGGTAACCACGAATTCGACAACGGCCAGGAAGAGCTCGCCCGCCGGCTCAAGAAAGCCCGCTTTACCACGCTCACCTGCAATTATGACTTCTCGAATACCTGCCTTCGCAAACTGGTTAAACCCTGGACGATCGTCAAGCGCGGCGGCATGAAGATCGGCATCGTGGGCGCCACCTCCTATCTGGAGGGCAACGTGATGAAGTCCCACCTCGACGGCATGAAGCGCCTCAACACCATCGCTGAGGTAAACCGTTGGGCGGAATTCCTCAAGAAAGAAAAGAAGTGCGACCTGGTTATCTTCCTCTCGCATCTGGGCTATCGAGGCGGCACCCCGGATAGGCCTTCCGACGAATTGCTGGTGCCCGCTTCGCGGAACATCGACCTCGTAATCGGCGGACACAGCCACACCTTCATCAAAGAGCCCCTCGTTTTGAAAGACCTGGACGGCAAGGATGTGCCCATCGTACAGGCCGGCTGCCAGGGCGTACAGGTAGGAAAATTTGAAATCTATTAGTCTCATGAAAAAGTTATTTCTCCTATCCCTAACCTTTGCAGGGCTGCTGCTGATTGCCGGTTGCGGCAAGACGGACGACAGTGACATCCATGCGGATGCCACCTGCTACTGCGATTATTACGGGAACGGGACAACCAACTATGTCCTGAACATCCAATACGGACGTCTCAAGAATGACGGCTCGTTCCGCAAGGCCGGTGAATCCATCACGCTCGATTTCATTGCACCGGGTGACGCCGACCGGAAAACCCTGCCGGAAGGCACCTATGTACTGGATACTGACAACTCGCTCATACCGGGCGAACTGGTTCAATCCTCCGCCTACACCCTGAGGGAGTATCTGCAGGCCTGGATTAACGCCGGGTTCTCGATTGATCTGAAAGATTACAGCGAACTGGATCTGAATGCAATCGCCGGCTACTACGGAACGGCTTACTACAAGCAGACCAACAACAAGGACGGCGAAGCGTTTCCGGTAAGCCAGGCAACCGCCACCGTTACCCGCAACGGCAAAAATTACCTGATCAGCGCCTCCGTCACCGTGAATGGTGAAGTGAAGGAGTTCACCTATGAAGGTCCCCTGGAGATCGAGATCGAGGAACCGTCCGAGCCGCTCACGGAGGGATTCACCGCCTACTATTATGGTGATTTCTACAACGTCAGTGCAGACAACTGGCTGATTCGTGTCCTCATGGAAGAAAGCGAAGCGCTTTACCTGGAACTCCTCAAAACAACGGGTACCGTAGCGGACATTCCGGAAGGCAACTTCACCGTCAGCCGCGGCTTGGTACCCGGCGACCTGATTTCCGGCGTGGTAGACCAGACATCCGGCACCGTAGAAGGCTCCTGCGTGGCAACCTGGAGCGGACAACTCAAAGTGCTGATTGACGACGGCGGCATAGAACTCACCAAAGTTGAAGAGGAGAAGATGCGGCTGAACTATACCGTTCGCGGCAGCGATCCCATCTACGGCGGAGAACGCGAAGGAACCTTTACGGGTGCCCTGAAGGTGGTTGACTGCACCGTCGAGATCTCCTCGATGCTCGCCCCCAACGCTGACGACAACTTAAAATATGCACAATATGGCCGTAAAAAAACTCTACAGAAAGCAACAAGGACGCATGATCGGCGGCGTCTGTAACGGCATAGCCGATTACTTCGAGATTGATCCCACGATCGTCCGGCTGGCCTGGCTGATCTGCATTTTTGCAGCGGGCGGCGGTCTGCTGGCTTACTTGATTGCCCTGATCGTCATCCCTTCGGATGGCGTCTACATTTCTAAACAATAACGCATTATGACTATCACGATTATTATTCTCGCCGTTGTTCTGGTGATCGTCCTCTGGCTGATCGCCGCACAGCGCAAACTGGTTTCCGCAGAAGAGCTCTGCAAGAATTCGCTGAGTCAGATCGGCGTACAGCAGAACAGCCGCTGGGATGCCCTGACCGCCCTGGCAGAACTGACCAAGGGGTATGACGAACACGAATACAAGACCTTGATGGATATCATCGCCCAGCGTACCGCTGTCGGCCGCAACGCTACCGCAGCCGATGTGCAGGGCAACGAGGAGAAGATGGCTCAGGTACTCCGCCAGATCAACGTGGTGGCCGAGCAGTATCCGAACCTCAAGGCCAACGAAATGTACGGCAAGACGATGGACAGCGTCAACACCTATGAGAACCAGGTTCGCATGAGCCGCATGGTGTACAACGACACCGTCACCAAGTACAACCGACTGGTCCGTCAGTTCCCGGATTCGATCGCCGCATCCATCTTCCGTTTTGCAGAGCGGGAGTATCTCGCTGAGCCCAAGGGCAAAACCGAAATGCCCTCGATGCGCTGATGAAACGCCTTCTCCTGCTACTGGGACTGCTCTGCGCCTTTTTCGCGGAGGCCGGTGCCACTCGCATTCACGGAATCCGGATCGACGTCACGCTGGAGCGCGACGGCTCGGCCCGGGTCTGTGAAATATGGGACATAACGGCCGACCGTGGCACGGAGTGGTATCTGGTGAAGGGGAATCTGGACCATATCACGGTCTCTGATTTCAGCGTCAGCGAAAACGCCCGCGTTTTTGAGAATATCGGGAAGTGGGACGTTGACCGGAATCTGGCCCAGAAGAGCGGGAAGTGCGGTATCGTCCGCAAATCCAACGGCTGTGAACTCTGTTGGGGGCTCGGCTCGATGGGCCGCCACGTCTTTACCGCTACCTATCGGCTGCACGGGCTCGTGGAGGCTTTCCATGAAGCGGACGGCCTGCATTTCCAGTTCGTATCGCCCGGCCTGGGCGCTGAACCGGAGGAGGTGGAGATTCACCTGATTCCGGGTGAAGGCGTCGCTCCCTTTTCTACTGAAAATGCACGCATCTGGGCCTTCGGATACAATGGAACCAGCTCCTTCAGCAATGGAGAAATTGTAGCCCGAACGGATGGCAAACTCTCCGAACGGAGTTCAGTGATCCTGCTGGCCCGCTTTGACAAGGGGGTCTTCTCCCCGCTTCACGTCACGGACAAGGACTTTTCCGACGTTCAGGAGCGGGCCATGGAAGGCGCCGATTTCGGCGACGACGATGACCGACTGCCCTGGGTCGCCCGGGTTTTCATGGTTCTTTTCACCGTCGTGATCCCCGTCCTGAGTGGAATCGGCGTGGCCGCAGCCATCCGCAAACGCAACCGGAAACTCTTCGGCGTGACGCGCCTGAGCCAGATTGACTGGTGCCGCGAGGTCCCCTTCGGCGGCGACCTCCTCCAAAGCGACTACATCCTGCGGAAAGTCAATACCGTCAGCGGTGGCAGCGCTATCGCATCGGCCATGATCCTACGGATGATTGACCGGGGGCAGCTTGTCATCCGGCACAGCGGCCGCAACGGGAAACAGGTGGAAATTGCGTTCAACGACACCGCTTCCCAGGATGCGCTCTCCGAGAGCGAGCGCATGCTCTACCGAATGATGAAAGCGGCTTCGGGCAGCGATGAAATCTTGCAAAAGCACGAGTTTTCACGCTGGAGCCAGAAGAATGCCAAGACCATCGAAGTCTGGATCTCCACACTTGAGAGCGAATCCCGCAAACGAATTGTCGACCAGGGACATGTCGATGAAAGCGGGCAGGTCGAGGCCCGCAAGGTAATCGGATTGAAGAAGTTCCTGAACGATTTCACCCTCGTACGCGAACGCAGTTCGGCGGAGGTGGCTCTCTGGAATGAATACCTGGTCTTCGGAGCCCTCTACGGCATCGCCGACAAGGTTGCCAAGGAGCTCGCAGAAATCAATCCGGAACTCTTTAAACAAACTATCTACAACGACCCGTACACGGCCCGTCAGGTGGTCTGGATGAGCCGGGACCTTTCCAACGGCATCACCAATGCTGCAGCACGTTCCTCCGCAGCGGCCGCCCGCAGCGGATTCGGCGGTCGCGCCTCCTTTGGGGGAGGCGGTGGCTTCCACGGCGGCGGATTCGGTGGCGGCGCAAGATAATTGAGACTTATTATGGCAGCATTAACCAAGATTTTTTTCCGTTTCGGCGTACAGGTCTGGCATTTTGTCGGACTTCCCATCTTCTTTTTCGCCGTATCGATGGTCTACCATCCCTTTGATATCCTCGAATTTCTGGATATGGGAGGCGGTATGCTAGACTTCAATCTGACGATTGTCACCAGCATCTTCTTCGGCGTGATGCTCTCCTCCAGACTGATTCTTTATTTTGCCCGTAAATCGCTGAACCTCAGCCTTCCGCTATATGTTGCCTGGTGTACGGCGGAGGTTTTCATAGCCAGTGCCTTCTCAGCACTCTTTGTCAATCTGATTTCACGCGGAAACGTAACCTTCTTCCTGGCGTGGGGCAAACTCTTTGCCTACTCCCTGTCCATACTCGTCTTCCCTTACGCAATCCTTACCCTGCTGATGATTATCCGCGGTATGCGGGAGGCAGCTGTCGTACAGACGGAAGACCTTATCCGCTTCCGCGATTCGAACGGCAAACTCCGGCTGACGATTGCGCCCAGGGCGGTGCTATATGTGGAATCCAAGGAGAATTATGTGAGTATCTGTTACCAGGACGGAGCTCATCTTCGCAACTACCTGCTGCGCAACTCCATGAAGCGCACGGATGAACTGCTCGCGCGCCATGGCATGGTTCGCTGCCACCGCACCTGTATCGTCAACCCCTCGCACGTCAATATCCTGCGACGTGACCGCGAAGGGTTCATCTTTGCAGACCTGGATGTAGAGGGCTGCCCTTCCATCCCGGTTTCCAAACCGAATTACGATAAACTCTCTTCCCTGCTTTAAATCACCGCCTATGACTGTAGAAAAATTTGTCACGGCCCTCGGCCTCACGGTCTCCGTCTATTGCATCAACCACGGCTCACTGGCACTGGCTATCCAGTGGCCGGATTCCGACCGCTGCTACACCGTCTGGGTGGACCCGGTTGCCAATTACTATGGTAATACCGTGGATTTCAGCGGTGTGCCCGTTCCGGACGCCCTGCTCGTCACCCACGGTCACGGCGATCATCTGGACACCACGCTGGCCGCCTCCGCACTCCGCGCTGGTGCATCCTGTATCGGTTCGCCGGATGTCTGCGAACACTTCCCCGAAGCCACGCTGCTGCGTCACGGCAAAAGCCTTACGTTGACCGAAGGCATCACGGTTACGGCTGTCCCTGCCTACAACCACACGCCGGGCCACACCCGGTTCCATCCGAAGTCGCGGGAGGACAACGGCTACGTGATCGATATCGCTGGATTCAAGATCTACGTGGCCGGTGATACGGAGGATATTCCGGAGATGAAAAACCTCGCAGGGACCATCGACCTGGCTTTTCTCCCTGTCAACCAACCCTATACGATGACCATTCCGCAGGCGGTCAACGCTGCGAAGATGATTGCGCCCAAGGTGCTGATGCCTTACCACCTGACCGACACCGACCTCACCGCACTCCGTAGCGCCCTCGAGGCAGCACTGCCTAAAACAGAGGTCCGCATTGTATCAGAATTCAGATAATTATTCTTATTTTTGTCACATAATCCTTAAAAACACGTGTACCATGGGAAAATTTGAAGTTTATGTAAGAAAGAACGGTGAGTTCCAGTTTAATCTCAAAGCAACCAACGGCCAGGTAATTCTTGCCAGCGAAGGTTACAACACCAAGGCTGCATGCCTCAACGGCATTGAGTCCGTGAAGAAGAATGCCGTAGAAATCAAGCGCTTCGAGAAGAAGGTCGCGAAGAACGGCAAACCTTTCTTCTGCCTCAAGGCAACCAATGGCCAGGTCATCGGACAGAGCCAGATGTACGCAAGCGAGAAGACCTGCGACAATGGTATCGCTTCCGTCATGAAGAACGCTCCTGAAGCTCCCGTTGTAGAAATCTAATCTTACAGCAAACATTTTCGGATGGCCGGCCTTGTGACCGGCCATTTTTTTTACGATATTTGCTGATTAATCCAACCGCAATGACACTCGATACCTTGAAACCCGGTGATTCCGCCCGCATTGTTGCGGTCGGCGGAAGCGGGCAACTACGTCAGCATTTTCTGGACATGGGCCTCATTCCCGGGGCCGTTGTCAAACTCACCAAACTGGCACCGCTGGGCGACCCGATGGAACTGCTCGTCGGGGGTTATTCCCTCTCGCTCCGGCGGGCCGATGCCAAGAGCCTTACCGTAGAGCCTGCCGTTTATGAAGCGCCCATCGAGTCAGAGGAGCCTGAGACAGAGTCAACGCTGCTTCACCCGGGACTTGGTGAGGGCGGCAAGTACCACCAAAAGGAACACGAACAGGCCCTGCCCAAAGATACCGTTCTCTCCTTTGCCCTGGTCGGTAACCAGAACTGCGGAAAGACCACCCTCTTCAACCAGTTGACCGGATCGAACCAACATGTGGGCAACTTCCCGGGCGTTACGGTAGACCGCAAGGATGGCGTCATCCGGCACCATCCGGAGACCCGTATTACCGACCTACCGGGCATCTATTCCCTGGCGCCCTACACGGCCGAGGAGCGGGTGGCCCGCGATTTTATTCTCAAAGAGAAACCCCACTGTATCATCAATATCCTGGATGCCAGTAATATCGAACGTAACTTCTATCTGACTATGCAACTGATGGAGTTGGAGGTCCCGATGGTGCTCGCGCTCAATATGATGGATGAAGTCCAGGGGAACGGCGGATCCATCCGCGTCAATGAAATGGAGGCCATCCTGGGCCTGCCGGTCGTTCCCATCTCCGCCGTCAGGAACGAGGGTGTCGAGGAATTGGTGGATCACGCCATCCACATCGCCCGTTATCAGGAAAAGCCTGCCCGGCAGGACTTCTGCGACAAGGAAGACTACGGCGGCGCTGTCCACCGCTGCCTGCACGGTATCATGCACCTGATTGAGGACCACGCTGCGCAAGCCGGGCTGCCGGTTCGCTATGCCGCCAGCCGGCTGATTGACGGCGACCCGCAGGTGGAACAGGAGCTGAAGCTCGAACAAAACGAAAAGGAGATGATTGACCACATCATCCTTCAGATGGAGGAGGAGCGCGGGCTGGACCGCAACGCCGCCATGGCCGATATGCGGTTCTCGTTCATCCATAAACTCTGCGGGAAAACAGTGGTCAAACCCCGCGAAAGCAAAGAATACCGCCGCAGCCGCCGGATCGACAAGATCCTGACCGGCAAATGGACGGCACTCCCCATCTTCCTGGCCGTTATTTCCGCCATCATCTGGCTGACCATCGACGTTATCGGCGCTCCGCTGCAGGGGCTGCTGGCAGGCGCCATCGGCCAACTGGGCGAAGTGACCGCCGCAGCCATGACGCGCTGGGAGGTTGCTCCCGCCGTCCGCTCCCTGGTGGTGGACGGCATCTTCGGCGGCGTGGGTACCGTCATCAGTTTTGTACCCATCATCCTGCTGCTCTTCTTCTTCCTTTCGATGCTGGAAGACAGCGGCTATATGGCCCGCGTAGCCTTTGTGTGCGACAAGTTGCTCCGCCACTTGGGACTCAGCGGCCACAGCATCGTGCCGCTGCTGGTGGGATTCGGGTGCTCCGTGCCGGCTGTGATGGCTGCCCGGACCCTCCCCTCCGCTCATGATCGTCGCCTGACAATTCTGCTGACCCCCTACATGAGCTGTTCGGCCAAGATTCCCATCTACGCCTTCTTTACGGCCGCCTTTTTCCCGGGGCACGGAGGTCTGGTGCTGGTCATCCTCTATCTCTCCGCCATCCTGGTGGGTATCCTGCTGGCCCTGCTGACCAAATGGATCCACCCACAGCGGGAACCGGCTCCTTTCGTGATGGAGCTGCCGAACTACCGTCTGCCGGGCTTCAAGAATGTATGCCACCTGCTGTGGGACAAGACCAAAGACTTCCTGCAGCGCGCCTTTACGGTCATCTTCGCGGCCTCCATCATCATCTGGTTCCTGCAGTCTTTCAATTTCCGTCTGCAGTTCGTTCAGGGAGAAGGCAGTATGCTGGCCTGGATTGCCGGACTGCTCGAACCGCTCTTCCAGCCGCTCGGACTGGGCGACTGGCGCATCGTTACGGCGCTGATTTCCGGCTTCATGGCCAAGGAGAGCGTGATTTCTACGATGGAGGTATTGGGCGTTACCGCTTTTCTGACCCCGGCTACCGCCATCCCGATGCTGGCCTTCTGCCTGCTTTACACTCCGTGCGTCGCCGCCGTCGCCGCCGTCCGGCGCGAACTCGGTGGCCGCCTGGCGCTCTGGATGGTCATCTTCCAGTGTGCCGTGGCCTGGGTGGCAGCCTGGCTGGCCTATCTGATTGCCGGAAACTTTATCGGATAATTCCATGAACCTCGCCACCTGGATCATCCTCTCGGTCGTTGCCGCCGCTTTCGTGGCGGTTGCCGTCACGCTTATCCGCCGTCGGAAGCGTTGCGCCCCCGGCTGTGCCAACTGCCCCTTTGCGGAGGGGTGCCAGCGACGCAAATAATCTCAGTGCTTGCGGGCCATCTCGCGCTGGGCGCGGCGGAAGGCTTTTTGCCAGGCGCGATCGGCGGAAAGGCGGGCATAGGCGGCGCTGGCGGCCAGACGGGCAGCATCGATGTCAGACTGGAAATGGAAGCCCACGATGGTGCGGCTCTGGCCCAGTTCGTATCCTACCTTGAGAATGTCGTCCTGATGCGCCGGATCAAGCGCCGCAAGGGTCAGGGCCGCCATCCAGAAACGAATGGTGTGGCCTGAAGGATAGGAGGTAAAGTCATCTTTGGCCTCTTTTTCCGGAACGGGGGTAGGTTCGTTGAAGTATTGGTAGGGACGCATCCGGTGAAACTTGTCCTTGGCGGTGGTGACGGTCAGGCGGGCCGTGGTAATGGTCCGGAAGAGGAAATCGGCCGTAACGGGATAGTTTTCCGGGGTGAAATCCCGCTCCATCACGGCGCCGAAACGTTTCATGACGATATCAATCTTGGTTTTGGCGTCACGGACCGCCTGTTCGCCCCGCGGCGTGCCGCGCAATACCTTCCCCTGCTCATAAACCAAACTGTCCAGACAAAAGGCATCGGAACCATTCACCGGTGGATTGGGCAGGAAGCGGGAGGCGTCCGGCATCTGTTCCACGCTCAGGAAATAACGTGCCTTCTCTACGACATTGGAGGATTGTGCGGAAAGCGAGGCGCCGGTAATCAGCAGCGCAAAGGCGGCCAGCAACAGACAGCGACTGAAAGCGGAAAAGTTCTTCATACGGATGTTTTTTGTTTTGTACAAAGATAACGATTGCGCCGCAAACAAAAAAGGTTAACTTTGTTGCATTGTAAACGTAACGCAAAAACCATGAAGCACACTTCCCTGCTCAAGCGAACCGCGGTTCTGACCGCCGTCGCGCTGATGCTGATGCCGGCCGGAATGCCGGAAGCCGCTGCCCGCAAGAGGCCCAAAAAGAATGCAGAACCGGTCCCTGTCAAGGTTCAGACCAACGACAAGGGCTATTACAAGGATATCTGGATGGATAGCGGAATCGGCGTTTCTTCCCGCAAAGATCTGCCCGCCGCCCGCTATCTGGGCCTGGAGATCGAGGCACTCGTCACCGCCCCGAAGAAAGAACTCTCCTTCGTAGACACCGTGGTTCAGAATGAAGTCCTGCTGGGCAATCCGCTCGATGAAAACGGCATCCTGCTTTATCCTGACGGGGCGCCGCGTTTCCGCTGCATTTACATGAACGGCGGCAATGCGCAGGCCCTCTCCCGTCCGCTGGGAGACCGGGGAAGACAGATCTTCAAGGACTTTATCCACGGGGGCGGAAGCTACGTGGGCAGTTGCGCCGGCGCCTTCTTCGCCACCCAGTATAAACTGATGGACGATGGCGTTAAGGACTACGGCCCCAACTATATCGGCATCTGGCCGGGCGTGGTCCGGAATTCCAACGTCACCGACAAGCGCCATGGCGTTCGCATCGAGCCGGGCTCTCCGCTGCTGAAGTACTATGATTTCGGCGGAGACAACTATGTGGCGGAAGTTTACCACAACGGCGGCTGCTACGGTATCGTGGATACCCTCTGGCCGGCAGCCGGTGAAGTACTGGCCCGTTACGACATCTCGATGCTCGATCCTCAGCCCAAGCGCAAGTTTGACGGCACGCCGGTCATCTGGTCCGTAAAAGAAAAGGAAGAGTGGGGCCGCGTCATCTCCTGCGGCTCACATCCGGAAGGTGCCACCTCCGGTGACCGCCTGCACCTGATGAGCGCCATGCTGCTCTACGCGATGGAGGGAAATGCGCCGGCCCACACCAAAGGTGCACTGGTGTTCGGCGAACCGCGCCGGATGGACAAAGCCACCCACGACAATGATCCGGCGTACACCCGCATCGGAGACCGCCAATATCACCACTTCACGGTGGAGGTCCCGGCAGGCATTGACACTTTGAATATCCAGCTCAGCGGCGTGGCGGCCGAGACCGATTTCGACCTCTATCTCTTCGCCAACCCGGACGATTTTGCATTCCGCGAGAACGCTCGCTACCAGAGCATCTCGCTCGGCATGAAAAAGAATCTGGCCATTCCCGCTCCGAAGCCCGGAACATACTATATTTCCGTCTTTTGCGCCACCACGGTAACGGCCATTGAAACAGACAAAGGTACCCGTTATATGGGACGCGTGGATGTCCTCAACGGCGTTCCTTACGAAATTAAAGTATGGCACTGATCAAATCCTACTGCGGCAAGGCACCCAAGTGGGGAAAAGGCTGCTACTTCAGCGAGAACGCCACGATCGTGGGCGATGTCGAACTGGGTGACGACTGTTCGGTCTGGTTCAATGCCGTCGTGCGCGGCGATGTGGCCCCCATCCGCATCGGAGACCGTACCAATATCCAGGATTGCAGTTGTGTCCACGTTACACTGGATGTCGGCCCCACCAACATCGGCAATGACGTCACTATCGGGCACAATGTCACCGTCCATGCCTGCACCATTCACGACGGCGCGCTGATCGGCATGGGTGCCACCCTGCTGGATTTCTGCGAGATTGGCGAGAGCGCCATCGTAGCCGCCGGTGCGCTGGTCCTGCAGCACACCAAAATCGGCCCGGGCGAACTCTGGGGAGGCGTCCCCGCCAAGTTTATCAAGATGGCCGGCGAAGGAATGTCCCGCGTCAACGCCGCCCACTATGTCGAATACTCCAAAAACTATCTGGAAGAATAATAGCCGACACAGTAGATTGCCAGGCAGTCTTTTGAGTATTCAGTGTAATATCAAATAATTGTCAATACTATGAAAAAAATTACCATTCTTCTGGCCATCTGCACGCTGCTGGTTGCCTCCTGCAAATCGGGCGACGGCGTGATGACCTGCAAAAAAGGAATCTACACCATCAACACGACGGAAATCGGCAAGGCCATCGAGGGGTACAACGGTGCCACTCCGCTGCTGATTACCGTCCAGGACGACAAGGTAAGCGCCGTGGAAGTCCTTGAAAACGATGAAACTCCCCGTTATCTCCAGCGTGCGGAAGACGGAATCCTCCCCGCACTGATCGGACGCTCCGTAGAAGAGTTGCTGGGCGGACAGATTGACGGCGTGTCGGGCGCTACCTACAGCTCAGACGCGCTGATTGCCAACCTCAAGCTTGGCCTGCAATACTACCTGGAACACAAGAAATAGTCTATCGCAGCAGCGCCAGCAGGCCTGCTATCATCAGAAAAGCGTAAATGACGCGCCGGAGTTCTTCGGTGCGGATGCGCTTGTATACTTTGGCACCGAGCCACAGGCCCAGAAAGACGCCGGGAATGGCCACGCACCAAAGCTTCAGCACATCCTCCGTAATGAATCCGGTGCCCGCGCGAAAGAAGGCCATGAAGATATTGCCAATCAGGAAATACCACTGCGTCAGGGCTATGTACTGATCCTTGGAATCGGCGGCCGCCAGGAAGTAAATGACGGCAGGAGGACCTTGCATGGCAAAGAGGCCGCCCATCAGTCCGGAGAGCGTGCCCATGCCCGCCTGCACCGGCCAGGTCGGAGCCATCCGAATCCGTCCGCCCGTGATGAAGAACCAGAGGCTGACCGCCATGAGAACCCCACCCACGACATGCTTCAGCAGGTTGCTGTCCAGCCGGGCAACCAGCCAGACGCCCATCCATGAGGTGATCAGAAAGACGACGAGTATGGGAAGAAGCTTTTTCCAATCCAGAAACTTCCGCGTCTGGATGGCGGGCACCAGTGCCGTAAAAATGGCCAGCAGGCCGCTCAGCGCCGTGGCTTCGCCATAGGTAGGCATCAGCGCAGGCAACAGCGTCATCATCAGGATGCCGAAACCGAATCCGGTCACCCGCTGCGTGAAACTCGACGCCATGGTCAGCGCGAATAAACCGATGCAAATCCAAAGGTCCATATCTTTTGCGAATGTAATGAAAAAAGGGGATTATTCCTATCTTTGCACCATGAAAAAGATGATTCTGGCACTGGCCCTCAGCGCGCTGGCGTTGTTCTCGGTTTCCTGCATTCCTCAATCGGAAAAACCCTCCATCCAGGGCGAGTGGGCGATGACCTCCGGCTCCACCAAAATCGGCGGCGCATTCACGGTACTGGACGTCCACTCGGATGGCACCCCCTACAAGAAGATGACCTTCTACGGAAACGGCGTCTTTACCTCAACGGCTGACGGCTTTGCCGCCACCGGAACCTATGAAGTCCTTTCGTCTTCTTCTATCCGTTTTGCCTACGACGCCATCCCGGAGGGAGCGCCCGAATGGTTCGCCTTCCGCAAAAGCGGGACCTGGAACTACACCTTCCTTTCAGAAAACGTTTTCTGGTTCTATGACTATGGCACTTCCATCGAGGTGGCCATGACCATGGAGCGCGTCCAGTAATCCTTCCCGGCAGTGGATCTCAGCAGCCTGGGACTTCTCGGCCTTTTTCTGGGCACCTTTCTGGCGGCCACGGTCGTGCCGTTCAGTTCGGATGCTCTCTACATTGCCGTAATGATTGCCACCAAGCAACCTTTAGTCTGTCTGCTGGTGGGATCGGTAGGCAACTGGCTCGGCAGTGTGACCACCTATTTTCTGGGCCGCCTCTGCAAGTGGGAATGGCTAGAAAAGACCTTTAAGGTCAAGCGGGAAACGCTGGAGAAGCAAAAGGTAAAGATTGACAAATACGGGGTCTGGATGGCGCTTATCAGCTGGGTGCCCATCATCGGTGATGCCATCTCGATCGGGTTGGGTTTTTACAAGACACCGGCTTTCTGGACCCTGCTGATGCTGTTCATCGGGAAAGTGCTTCGATTCGGGGTCTGGACCCTAATCTACCTGCAAGTTTAATTTATACCTTTGTCACATGAATCTGTCGGAACTCACATTGAACCGGGAAGGGCTGGCTGCTGCCATTGCCTGCGAGGACCCTGCATTTGAGGCAGCTCTCCGCGAGGAGGCGTACCGCATCAAGGTAGCCACCATCGGCCCCGAGGTTTATCTGCGGGGACTGATTGAGATTTCAAATATCTGCGCCAAAAACTGTCTGTACTGCGGTATCCGCCGGGATATCCGCTGCCAGCGCTATGAACTTTCAGAGGATGAAGCGCTTGCAACGGCCCGGATTGCCGCGCAGAGGCGCTTCGGCTCCGTGGTGATCCAGGGTGGCGAGCGCACGGATGCGGCTTTTATCCGCAAGATTACCCGTCTGCTGAAGGCCATCAAGGCCATTGACACGGGGGAAGATCCGCCGCTTGGGGTTACCCTTTCCCTCGGCGAACAGACCCGCGAGGTGTATGAGGAGTGGTTCGATGCCGGGGCGCACCGTTACCTGCTGCGCATCGAGGCCACCAATCCCGACCTGTATCACAAGATTCATCCGAACGATCCCCTGCACTCCTACGACCGCAGGCTGCAGGCCCTGTACGATTTGAAAGAGATTGGCTATCAGGCCGGTACGGGAGCGATGATCGGGATGCCGTTCCAGCGGGCAGAGGATATGGCGGACGACCTTCTGTTCTACAAGAAGTTCGATGCACCGATGGTGGGTATGGGGCCTTACAATCCCCATCCGGAAACGCCGCTGACACTCACGGGGGCGCCCTACCCTTCCGCCGAAAGGCGTTTCGCGCTCGGGCTCAAGATGATTGCGCTGCTGCGCCTGCTGATGCCGGATATCAATATCGCCGCCGCCACGGCGTTGGAGGTTCTGGATCCCCGTGGACGCGAAAAGGGCATCCTTTCCGGGGCTAACGTCATCATGCCCAACATTACTCCCGAGGAGCAGATGGTCAAGTACAATCTGTACGACCGCAAGACCCTGCTGCGCGATTGCCCGTCTTCTGTCGAACCGGAGAAGAGAGACAAACATATCTGCGCCAACTGTGTGTTTCCTTTATGTTCCCTGGGAAATGACATTGCCGGCCGGAAGATCATCATCGGCTACGGCCGCTGGGGCGATTCCAAGCACTTTTCATCTGCGCTTCGCCCAGGTGTTGGCAAGCACGATGATCACAATAGCCAGTAAGGTAAGGGCGGAAAAGAAGATCGTCGTCGCCAGATCTTTGTCCTTCAGAAGGTAAAGGAAGAAAAGTGCGGCAATCCCAAAGTGGAAGATGGCGACGAGTAAGCGTAGTCGTTCGATGATGACTCTCCGCTTTTGTTCCGGAGAGGCCGTGTTGTAACCGGCGATGAAACCGTCGCCCTTGCCACGGAGATAAACGAGCCCCATCAGGGCCGTCAAGGCGGCTACGATAATGATCCAGACCATGTTAGGGTGCAAGGTTTAGTTCAAGCAAAGATAATGTTTTTCTTTTCATTATCTTTGTAGAGTCATGAAAAAGATTTGTCCACGCTGCGGAGCGGAGTTCGAGTGCCTACACGGTGAACGGATGCAGGACTGCCACTGTGCCCACGTGCGTCTTTCCAGAGAACAGCTCGCTTGGCTGGGCGCCCACTACGATGGTTGCCTCTGTCACGACTGCCTTCTGACGATTCAGGCCAAAAAGTAAACACTGCGGAGGCGGAGGATTGCTCGCGGAGCTCGCGATCCTTGGGTGGGGAGCTTTACAAAGAGCAAAAGTGAGCGCACCGCAGAGCGGTGCAAGCTGTTTTCTATTTCCGAGCCGCGCGAAAGCTAGCTTTCGGCTCGGCTCGGAAATAGAAAAAGCAGGACTTGCGTCCTGCTCACTTTTGATCTTTGTAGCGGGGGGAGGATTCGAACCTCCGACCTCCGGGTTATGAGCCCGACAAGCTACCACTGCTCTACCCCGCGATGTATTGAGGGCGCAAAGATAGGGTCTTTTCGGGAAACTTCCAAATTTTATAGGCTTCCCTCCTCCTGGAGGCGGTTGAAGCAGGCGCGGCAGATGGGCTCGTAGATGTCTTTTTCGCCCAGTTCCACCAGTTTGTCACTCTTGGAGAGGCGGTGGGAATACATGGCCAAATCACCGCAGCGGACGCAGATGGCGTGGACCTTGGTGACGTCGTCGGCGACAGCCATCAGGGCCGGCATCGGGCCGAAGGGTTTGCCCAGGTAGTCCATATCCAGACCGGCGACAATCACGCGGACACCGCGACGGGCCAGTTCCACGGCCACATCGACGATTCCCTGATCAAAGAACTGAGCCTCGTCAATACCGATAACCCGTGCATCGCCCGCCTGTGCCAGGATGTCTGCCGAACCGGCAACGGGAGTGGATGCGATCGCCTTCGCGTCGTGCGAGACCACATCGCTTGCGGAGTAGCGGACATCGATTTGCGGTTTGAAAATCTTGATGCTCAGATTGGCAAAGACGGCGCGCCGCATTCGACGGATGAGTTCTTCTGTCTTTCCAGAAAACATCGAACCACAGACAACTTCAATGCGACCGGTATTTTTTGCGCTTTCGATAAACATTTTTGACTACTTTTGTGGAGTGACAGTTAACAGGTCACAAAGATAGAAAAAATGTCGAAACTCTACATCGTCCCGACTCCGGTGGGCAACCTCGAAGATATCACCCTCCGCGCCATCCGCATCCTGAAAGAGGCGGACCTGATCCTTGCGGAGGATACCCGGACGAGCTCGGTACTGCTCAAGCGCTTTGAGATCGGCACCCACATGGAGGCGCACCACAAGTTCAACGAGCACAAGACGGTAGAGAATCTGCGCGACCGCATCCTGGCAGGCAGCACCGTAGCGCTCATCAGCGACGCCGGCACGCCCGGTATCTCCGACCCCGGCTTCCTGCTCGTCCGCACCTGTGTAGAAGCTGGCATTGAAGTGGAGACCCTCCCCGGCCCCACCGCCCTGATTCCGGCGCTGGTCAATTCGGGTTTTCCCTGCGACCGCTTCTGCTTTGAGGGATTTCTGCCGGTCAAGAAAGGGCGCCAGACGCGGCTTAAAGCGCTTGCCGGCGAAGAACGGACCATGATCTTCTATGAATCTCCGTTCCGGCTGGTCAAGACGCTGGGGCAATTCATCGAAGTATTCGGGCCGGAGCGACCTGCCTCCGTCTCCCGGGAGATTTCCAAACTTCACGACACCACGCACCGTGGTACTCTGCAGGAACTGTTTAACTACTTTATCCAACACGAACCCAAAGGCGAAATCGTACTGACCGTCAAAGGAGGGAAGACAAATGAAACAGAAAGAGAGAGACGGGAGGAAGAAACGCTTGACTGAGGGTGCGGCCAACGGGGCCGTCGCCCTGATTTTCCTGATTATCGGTTTCCAGCTGGCGATCTTCGTCATGAAGGTGCTGCAACGCCCCGCTGCGCCCGAAGCAGTTGTCAGCGAGATGCCCGAGGCGCGGCGCGATTCTCCGGCCGGCGGGACGGACAAGCCCTCCCGGGAGAGTCCCGCCTTTCCGGAAGAACCTCAAAAAAGTCCACTCGGCGGCTATAAGACGCCGGCCACGGCGGGGACGACGGCGGCCGTGGTGGAATCGCGCAAGCCGCGCCGGGTGGAATCGTTCCGCTTCAACCCCAACACCGTCACCCGCGAAGAACTCGTCCGGCTCGGCCTGAGCGAACGGCAGGCGGAAGTCATTGAGCATTACCGCGAAAAGGGTGGCCAATTCCGCTCTAAGTCCGACTTCGCCAAAATGTACGTGGTTTCCGACAGCCTGTTTGATCGTCTCGAACCATTTATTGATATCCCCAAACTCGAGCTGAATTCAGCCGACAGCGCCGCCCTGGTAGAACTGCGCGGAATCGGGCCGTATTACGCGCAGCGGATTTTGAGCTACCGCGACTCGCTGGGCGGGTATTATACCACCGAACAGCTGTTGGAGATTCGGGGAATAGACAGCAGCCGCTATGCCGGACTGGCCGAGAGCATTCGGGCGGATTCGACCCGGATTCACCCGCTGCGCATCTGGGAACTGCCCGAGGACAGCCTGGCCCGTCATCCGTATCTGGGAAAGCAGGCCGCCCGCAGCATAGCGCGCTACCGACGAGTCTATGCGACGGAGCCGCTGAAGAAGGATCGGTTTACCCTGGAGGCGCTCGTAGAAGAGAATATTCTCACCCCGGAGCGAGCAAGGAAGCTAAGACCCTATTACTGTGAATAATACTTGCTCGCTTCAATTATTCTTTCTACATTTGCAAGCATATGAAGCGTTTTTCAGGGTTTCTCGTTCTGCTGGCCATTCTGCTTGCCGGCTGCGCGAAGACTGGTCCGGAGCAACCGGGGCTGTCCGACCGCACATTGGTGCGTGCCAGCATTGAATCGACGGACGCTTCGCGCGCCACCTTTGACCGGGTTACCTACTGCCAGCTGTGGCGCGAAGGCGACCGGATTTCCATCTTCGATCAGTCGGGCAACACCCCCTTCGAACTGCAGAGCGGCGCCGGCACGGCAAGCGGCACCTTCCAGTCTGATATCCATCTTGAAGAGAACTCCGTCTACTACGCGCTCTATCCCTATTCCGAATATGCGACCCTCAAGGGCACGCTCATCAAAACCCGGTATCCGGATACGCTGCGCTATGATCCCTCCTCCGGCTGTGCGCTCGGTGGCAATCTGATGGTGGCTAAGAGCAACGGTACCGACTTCACCTTTTACAATGCAGCCACCTTTATCGAACTGCAGATTACCGGATCGGATGTCATCACGGGCATCACGGTGACCGGCAACAACGGAGAAACCGTAGCCGGGGATGCTACGATCGCCCTTTCCAGCAGCGGCGTCTCCTCCCTTACGATTGACAAGGCGAATGGCGCCACCTCCCTGTTCGTGGACTGTGGGGAAGGAATCGCCCTCTCGGATACCCCCTCCATCATCAACATTGCGGTAGCACCCGTTTTCAAGAACGGTTTCACGCTGCACTTCAATACACGCAGCCAGCGCTTTCTGACCCGGCGCAGCAGCAACCCCACTGTGCTCAACACGGTGCTGCAGATGCCGCTCTTCCAGTACGAAGGTACCTCCTACGCAACCCTGACGACCGGATCCGACTTCAACGCCCGCATCAAGAATCTGGCAAATGGAACGACCAACGCCACCTCCAGCACCGATAACACCTCCATCACCTGTGTCGCCTTTGAAACCGGCGCAAATCTGAGTGACATCCCCAACGGGGTGGATGTGAGTGCCGACGGAGACGGTTCGATCCTGGCCGTTTTCGATAAAGGGACCGTCACGGTCAAAACCTCCTGCGATTACATCAAAACCGGGACGAGCGGCAGCTATATCTTCTCCCGGCTGAAAGCGCTCACCTCGCTACAGCATCCGGAAAAACTGCTGACCGACGAAGCGACCACGATGCGCAACATGTTCCACTACTGCGTCGCCTTGAAAACCATCGACGTCAGTTGGGTCCATACGGACAATGTTATCAACATCACCAGTTTCTTCAACCACTGCGAAGGATTGACCGCTGTCGATATCAGCGCATGGAACCCCGCAAAGGTTACCGAACTCAGTTACCTGTTCAACGCCTGCGGCAATTGCAAGTCCATCACGCTGGGCGAAAACTTCAAGCAGATCAAGGCTCCCTCCTACTACTGCCTGTTCCTCAGCTGCAAATCGCTGACGAGCGTGGATGAAGAAAACCTCAACTTCTCCGCTACCACCAACATCAACAAGCTGTTCAGCCAGTGCTCCGCCCTCACGGAACTGGATTTCAGTGCTGCTGACGCCCCTTCACTGGCGAAGGCCGACTCCGCTTTCTATAATTGCAGCAACCTCGAGCGGGTGAATCTCGCGGGCTTCAACACGCGCAGCGCCACCCACTTGCGGCACTTCTTCAACGGCTGCAACAGTCTCTCCGAGGTTTCCCTCGGTTCCGACTTCCTGCTGACGGCAACCAACCGGGCAAACTTCTTCCCGACCTTGAGTGCTATCCAGCCCACCGCACCCAGCTGCTGGAAACTCCCGCTCACCGCGGCACAGACCCTGATCAAAGAGTACAACAACGCGGCAGCAGCCCTGCTGGCCGGCAAACTGGTACTGCAGAATGCCTCCGGCAATAACTACCTCTATAAAGACTCGTCCGGCGCGTTCGTCATCCCAACCGAGCTGGATTCCTCAGATTCCGTCATGACTCTGACTGTTTGCGAACCATAATCCAAAAAAAAACGTACTTTTGCACTGGTTTATTTCCGTCAAACAAATAGCTATTCAATGAAACAAACCTATTTACGCCCTGAAACGGAGCTTCAGTTCCTTACCATGGAATCGAACGCTTGTACGACCACCAGCGGTGGTAATGAAAACTATACGCCGATCGGCGGTATCTGGGATTCCATTAACTTTTAATTGCAACGTACCATGAAGAAAGTACTATTTGCATGTTTGGCCCTTCTGCTTGTGGCAGCCGGCTGCGAAAAAGAGAATGGAAAGATTTCAACCGACAAGAACGGCATTACGACGATTCAGGCGGTTATCTCGGATCTTGATCAGACGCGCGCCCATCTGGATCCTTCCTTATACAAGCAGGTTTGGGAAGAGGGCGACGAGATTTCTGTCTTTGACGGCGTTTCCAACGTGAAATTTACCCTGACCTCCGGTGCAGGAACCGCAATCGGTTCGTTTGCCAGCGAAGCGACCCTCGCAACCGCAGACGCCTACTATGCAGTTTACCCCTACGAAACAACTACGACGCTGAACGGAGAGTCTTTGACCGTAACCTTCCCGCACGAACTCACCCTCGATCCCGCAACCGGCTGCACGAAGGGCGGCGGCAACATTATGGCTGCCAAGAGCGCCGGCAGCACTTTCGAATTCAAGAATGCCAGTTCCTTCATCAAACTGGATCTGACCGGCAGCGAAAAACTCGAAACCATCTCCATCGTGTGCAAAGAGGTTGAATCGTTGGCCGGTACCTGGAAATTCACCATCAGCGATACGGGCCTTGATGGCTCTTTTACCCGGTCTGCAACCTGTCTGAAAGTGGACTGCGGCGAAGGGCTCCAGCTTCCAGCTACCGTTTGCATACCGGTTCCTCCGACCGTAACAGACGGCTTCGTGCTCTATGCTACTAATACGAACGGTTTGAGCGCACGTGCACAGGCCACTACCTCTGAGCCGATCAGCTACAACAAAGTAGTTGAAATGCCCGCACTCAACCTGGTCTGCGACAAAACTTACATTGAAGGCATGAACTTCAACAAGGCGGTCAAATCCGCCGCCAGTGGCACCTTTGTCACCAATACCGGAGACTATGACTCGACCATCGTCAAGATCGTCTTCCTGGCCAATCAGAACATGGAGGGCGCAACCGGTATACCGGTCGGCGCAGGCAATGACCGATCCGCGGTCGCATCGCTGGACGGTGGCACCTTGACGGTACGAACCGCTGCCCCTAAGTATCACGTGAACCTCCGCTATCTCTTCAGCTATTTCAGCGGTTTGGAGGAGATTGAAGGACTGGATCTGTTCGACACGGAGATTTCCAATTCGATGTACTACACCTTCGGCCACTGCCACAATCTTAAGAGCGTGGACCTTTCCCACTTCAACACGGAAAACGTGACGACGATGCAGTACGCGTTCAACGCCTGCTGGAAACTTGAGGCTATTGATTGCAGCAGCTTCAACACCTCGAAGGTTACCTCGATGAACCAGATGTTCCGCCAGTGTTTCGTGGCCGACCCTATCAATGTCAGTTCGTTTACATCCGAGAGTCTGAAGAACACCTATTACATGTTCTATGCCTGTGAAAAAGCAAAGAGTCTCACATTCAACGAAAACTTCACCTGCGACAATGTGACTATCGCTTCCTACATGTTCTATCGCTGCGCATCGATAGAAGATCTCGACCTAAGTCATTTCTCGCTATCCAAGGATACGACATTCTGCTCTATGTTTCGTTCCTGTCCGAGTCTCCGCTCTGTAAACCTTTCAGGTTTCAACACGTCCAGCGCATCCGGACGTGCATCTTATATGTTCAATATGAACGATGACAATACGACGGCGATTCGTGAAATCACACTCGGTCCTCAATTCAACTGGTTCGACAAGGCATGCACTGTCAATTATTTATGGATGAATCCAGCCAAGTTGACTGCTACGAAAGAAGATCCGGTAGTTGTGAAGTGTAATCTTAACTTTGCGCAGGGAGCTGTCAAAAAGAACCAAACTTATCTGCTCACCCCGCTGAACGACGGCCGTCTGATCCTGAAGAACCTTCAGGGACACGAATACCTCTACAGTGATGAAAAGGGTTCCATCACCAAGACGACCGTCCTGACCGATCCGGACGCTTAATCGATCACTTACTGTTTAACCAACCATTTTTAAATTCAAACAACATGAAAAAACTTACTGTTATCGTGATGATGGCTTGCATGGCTATGTTCGCTGTCTCCTGCAAGAACCAGCCGAAGGCTGCTGAAGAAACCAAATGCGAAAAATGCGCTACCGAGTGCAAAGGTGATTGCAAAGGCGAGTGCAGTGGCGAGTGCAAGACCGTTGAAGACGCAGCTAAGGAAGCTGCCAACGATGTCGCTAAGACCGCTATCCAGAAAGCAGCTGACGAGGCTAAAGCAGCTATCAACAAATAATTGAAGCTACTTTTCGCTTAAAAGAATAAGCGATTTGACTACCAAGTCAAATCGCTTATTTTTTGTGCCTCTTCGCTGCGTTGCTCGCCGGTGGAGAGATTCTTGAGCGTTACCCTGCCCGAGGCGACCTCATCGCCGCCGACGATAGCCAGATACCGGATGCCTTTGCGGTCGGCATACTCAAACTGCTTGCGGAGCTTGGAGGCATCGGGATAGATTTCGCACCGAACACCCCGTTTGCGGAGCGCCGTCACAACCGGAAGCGACCAAGCCACCTCCGCCTCTCCCATATTGGTAAAGAGAACGTCGGCCGAACCCGTCATTCCCTGCGGGAAGAGATTCAATCCAGAGAGCACATCGTAGATGCGGTCGGCACCGAAGGAGATGCCCACGCCGGACATATCGGAGAGGCCGAAGATGCCGGTCAGGTCGTCGTAACGTCCGCCGCCGCAAATGCTGCCAATCTGGAAGTCAAGCGCTTTGACCTCGAAGATGGCACCCGTATAGTAGTTGAGCCCGCGCGCGAGCGAAAGATCCAGTTCCACGTTGATGGCAACGCCTGCTTTGGCAATCAGGCCAAAGAGTTCAGACACTTCATCCAGTCCCTTGCAGCCGACTTCGGAAGCGGAGAGCACCGTACGCATCCGGGAAACCTTCTCTTCCGTGGTGCCGGAGAGCGTCAGCACCGGCTCGATCACGGCGATGGCCTCCTGCGACAATCCCTTCTCTGCGAGTTCCTCCTTGACCGCATCCAGACCGATCTTGTCAATCTTGTCAATGGCTACGGTGATGTCAATCAACTTGTCCGGCGCACCGCAGACCTCCGCCAACCCCGCGAGGATCTTGCGGTTGTTGATCTTCAGGCAGACCCGGATCCCCAGCTTGCCGAACACCTCGTCCACAATCTGCACCAGTTCCAGTTCGTTCAGCAGCGAGCGGCTGCCGATCACATCCACATCACACTGGTAGAATTCGCGATAGCGCCCCTTCTGGGGACGGTCAGCGCGCCAAACCGGCTGAATCTGGTAGCGTTTGAACGGGAAAGAAATCTCGCCTTGGTGCTGCACCACATAGCGGGCAAAAGGGACCGTCAGGTCGTAACGGAGCCCTTTTTCGGGCGCCAGGTCCGCCTTCTCGCCACTGTTCTGGATGCGGAAGAGGAGTTTATCACCCTCTTCACCGTACTTGCCAAGCAAGGTGCTGAGATTCTCCATCGAAGGGGTTTCGATCCCCTGATAGCCATACTTGACGAAGACCGATTTGATTGTATCGAAAATGTAGTTGCGGCCGACCATTTCAGCGGTGCCGAAATCGCGCGTGCCTTTCGGGATTGAGGGCTTCTGAGCCATTGTATCTGTGGTTTAAGCTTTGTTCTTGATATAGTTGTCGATGGCTTCCGCGGCGCGGCGGCCAGCTCCCATCGCCAGGATGACCGTGGCTGCGCCGGTTACGGCATCACCGCCGGCAAAGACGCCGGGACGGGTCGTGGCACCGGATTCATCGGCCACCAGGCAGCCGCGGCGGGTCACATCCAATCCGGCCGTGGTGCCCGCAATCAGCGGATTCGGGGAGGTACCGAGGGCCATGATAACCACATCCGCATCCACTTCGAATTCGGAACCTTCTACCGGAATCGGACTGCGGCGACCGCTTTCATCGGGTTCGCCCAGTTCCATCCGGATGCAGCGCAGCGCGCGTACAGCGCCCTTCTCATCGCCGAGAATCGCCACCGGATTGGTGAGCATCCGGAACTCGATGCCCTCCTCTTTGGCGTGGTGAACCTCCTCTACACGTGCGGGCAGTTCCTTCTCCGTGCGGCGATAGACGATGGTCACCTCGGACCCGAGGCGCAGGGCCGTACGGGCCGCATCCATCGCCACGTTGCCGCCGCCGACCACCGCGGTGCGGCGGCCAATCCGGATCGGGGTGTCGCTCTCGGGCGACCAGGCCCCCATCAGGTTGCTGCGGGTCAAATACTCATTTGCGGAAAAAACCCCGTTCAGATTCTCACCAGGAATGTCCATAAACTTGGGAAGTCCCGCTCCGGAACCGATAAAGACGGCCTCAAAACCCTCCTTATCAAGCAAATCGTCCACGGTCAGCGTGCGACCGACCACCACGTTGGTTTCAATCTTGACGCCGAGCGCGCGGACATTGCCAATCTCGTGCGCCACCACCTTTTCTTTGGGCAGGCGGAACTCCGGAATACCATATTGCAGCACGCCGCCGGCCTTGTGGAGCATCTCAAAGATGGTCACCTCATACCCGGCGCGGGCCAGGTCGCTGGCACAGGCCAGTCCGGCGGGGCCACTGCCGATAACGGCAACGCGATGGCCGTTCGGGGCAGCCTTTTCAGCCACCGAAAGCCCGTTCTCCCTACTCCAGTCCGCCACAAAGCGCTCCAGCCGGCCGATGGCCAGCGGCTCGCCCTTTACGCCGAGGATACAGCCACCCTCGCACTGGGTTTCCTGCGGGCAGACGCGGCCACAGATGGCGGGCAGCGAACTGTCGCGGGCGATGATACGGGCTGCTTCAACAAAATCCCCCTTGGCTACCTGCGCCACAAAGGCAGGAATCTGCAGATTGACCGGGCAGGAAGCCACGCAGCGCGGATTCTTACAATTCAGGCAGCGGGAGGCCTCCGCGATGGCCTCTTCAGCGGTATAACCCAGGCATACCTCATCAAAGTTGCGGGCGCGCACCTGGGGATCCTGTTCGCGAACCGGAATTCGTTTCATTCTGTCCATTACGCGTCCCTCCCTATTTTGCACCGGTGATCTTTCTCCTGCTCCAGGTCGCGGTACATGCCCTGACGGCGCATCGCTTCGTCGAAATCCACCTCATAGGCATCGAATTCCGGTCCGTCTACGCAGGCAAAGCGGGTTTTTCCGTCCACCGTCACACGGCAGGCACCGCACATGCCGGTGCCATCGACCATCAGCGTATTGAGGCTGACCGTCAAGGGAATACCGGAAGGCTTGAGGGCCAGAGCCGTGAATTTCATCATGATCATCGGACCGATCGCCACCGCCTGATCGTAGGTATTACCCTCTGCGAGCAGCCGGTTGATGACGCTCGTCACAAGCCCCTTCTCCCCACGCGAACCGTCGTCCGTACAGACGAAGAGCCGATCGCAGACCGCACGGAGCTCCTCTTCAAGAATAACGAGTTTCGCCGTCTTGGCGCCGGCGATGAGATCGATCTTCGCTCCTTTTTCGTGGAGGTACTTGACCTGCGGATAGACCGGCGCAGCGCCAAGACCGCCCGCAACAAAGAGGAAGCGGGTGCCGCGGAGGCGCTCGTCACTCCAGTGTACGAACTCGGAGGGTTGTCCGAGCGGGCCTACGAAATCGGTAAAGCAATCGCCCTCCGCGAGGCTGTTGATCAGGCGCGTGGAAGCACCGATGGCCTGCGTGCAGATGGTCACGGTCCCTCTGGTGCGGTCGTAATCGCAGATGGTCAGCGGGATGCGTTCCCCCTGCTCACGGGCACGCACGATCAGAAACTGCCCCGGCTGCGCCGCAGCGGCGAGTCGGGGAGCCTCCACCTCCATCAGGGTGATGGACGGAGTTAGAACGCGTTTGGAGAGGATACGGAACATGGACTACTCTTTAGCGGGAGCAGGGTCCTTGACTTTTGCGTCGTATCCCAGGCGGTTGATGGCCGCAATCAGTTTATCGACATTCGTCTTTTCCGGATTGTACTTGATCCAGACGGTTTGGTCGGAAAGGGTAACCTTCATATCCAGGATGCCCTTTTCATAGGGCAGGTTGGCTTCCACTTTCTTCACGCAGTTCTTGCAGTCAATCGTGGTTACGAAGGTAACTTCTGCCTTTTTCGCCTTTTTGCCGGCAGCATCCGCCTGCAGGGCCACTGCGAAGAGCAGAACCGTCATCAGGCAAAGGGTAAGAATCTTTTTCATATCAGTATCGTTTAATTGTTACAATGTTACATTTTCCAAAGAGTATAGCGCAATCCGGCATAAGCCATGGTTCCCATTAAAGGCCCCCAGACGCATCCGGCGTTGAAATTCGGGCCGAACGGGGTGTCACTGCCGAGGATGGCTGTCTTCTGACGGAAGTTCAGCAGGTTCTCTCCGCCGACATAGATATCCAGCCCACGGAGCTTGCGGGTAACCTGTGCATATAGCATCGGATAGACGGGAGAGGTCTCCATGCCCCATGCATCGGCAGCGAAACGCGGCAGGCGCATCGGGCCGTTGAGCTGCGCGGTGAAATCGAAGATCCACTTGTTCATGGGCAGCGTGTACTGCGCGTTGAGCACCGCCTTGAAGCGGCTGGTCATGGGTCGTTCCACCAGTCCCTGGCCGTTCAGGGTCACACGGGCGTCAGTGTACCGGAAGGTAGCCGTCACGTTGAACCGCTCGAAGGGATCGGTCGTGAAATCCACCTGCCAGGTATCCGTAAAGGACTGTCCGTCCAAATTGTAAATCTCCGTATAGCCTGCCGTACACTCCTGATCGACGATGACCTGATTGTTGAATGAGTTATGGAAGTAGTCAAAACTCAGGTAGGTATTCTCCGGATCGTAGCCGAAGGGCAGATAGAAGGTCAGGTTGCCGCCAACTGTCCAGGCGTCTTCCATTGTGTCCAGTCCGTCTGCCAGTCTGATAAGCCGGCTCGATGAAAACATACCCAGATTGTCAGCAAAGATATCCGAACAGCGGTATCCCCGGCCGCTAAGGGCGCGGAAGACGATTTCATCCGTGAAGGCGTATTTAAAGTTAACTCGGGGAGCGAAGAGCCAGCCATGACGCCAGTTGTATTCGAGATTCAGGCCGCCGACGAAGGTCAGTTCATCCGTCGTATAAGAGTACTCGCCAAAAACAGCCATCGCCATCTCGGCACGGTCACGGTTCAGATTCCAAGAGGGATCTACGCCATCCGCATCAAACAACTGAATGACAGACTCTTGAAAAACATCACGGTTGAAGGTGGCGCCAAATTCGATTCGATGCTTCTCGGAAGGCTCGGTATTGAAAAGAATATTCCCGAAGAGGGACTGCTGCTTTCCGCCGAAAAGCGTATGACCGAAAGAAGAGTCAAAACGATGATTGACATAATCAGCCACAAAGGCGATGTTTGTGTTGTGTTCCTCGTTGAGGGGAATGCCTACTTTGAGGTAGCCGTTCACCCCTTGATTCTTTATCTCCGAGCCCCAGATATGGGCGATATTGTCCGCCACACGGTCCCGCGTGGCATCCATCTGGCCGCCGAGGCGGTCTTCGTTGATGAAGCGGAAACCGAAGCGGACCTGGGTGCCGGAGGGATCGTAGTAGAGCCAGCGGTTGGCCAGGTTGATCTGCCGCACCTCGGGCGCATCGCGGAAGGAGTCGTTGTTCATATCCATGGACATCGCGGTTCCACCCACGTGGGCCAGGAAGATGGTACTCCACTTGGGGCTGAACTGCAGCGCGGAGGCCACGTTGGCTTCGAACATCGCGTCGCTGCTGCCGTAGAGCTGCACAAAAAGCGGCGTCTCGTCAGTAGGCTTGCGGTGTTCCATATTGATCTGCCCCGTGATGGCCTCCAGACCATTGATCACCGATGAAGGCCCCTTGGCAATCTGGATGCTCTCCAGCCACTGCCCGGGGACATAGGACATGCCGAAAGGACTCAGCAGGCCACGCATCACCGGCCGGTTCTCATCGAGCATCTGGGTATAGGTGCCGGAGAGGCCGAGCAGTTTGATCTGCTTGGCGCCGGTCACGGCATCGGAATAGCCCACCGTCACGCTGGCCGAATTCTCAAAACTCTCCGCCAGCGCACAGCAGGCCATCTTGCAGAGGCCCGCCGCCGTAATGACTTCCGTCTTGACGGGTTTGAGTTTGGAGATGCCGGCCTGGCGACTCGTAATCACCGACTGTTCCACCTCGTTCTCGCCGGTCAGATAAAAATCGGCCGAAGCCGTACCGGGCGCGACGACTACCGTATCGCGGGAGTAGCCCACATAAGTGGCGATCAGCGTAGCCTCGGAGGTCAGATTCAGGTGGAAAACACCGTCGCCATCCGTTTCGATAATCTTCTTCTGTTCCAGGTAATAAACCTGTGCAAAGGGCAGCGACTCGCTCTGGCCGTTGCTCTTGCGGGCGTACACCGTCCCCTTGAAATCCAAGGCGAAGAGCGGCAGGGCAGCCGTCATCAGCAGAAAGAATATGATGAGTCTCTTGAACACTTTGTGCATCTTGAATCAATCTACAAAATTAAAAATTAGTGGCTATATTTGCAAAGCAAACGCGCACGACTGGAAACAAATATCAAGCCATATATGAAAACTTTCTGGAAAATATTCTTTGGGTCGCTGCTCGCCTTTCTGGTGGCCTCCATTCTGACGATGATCATCTTCTTCGGGATGATCGGTGCCATCATCGGCAGCAGTTCCAAGAGCCCTGAACCCATAGCACGCGAAGCGATCCTCAAATTGGACTTCCTCACGCCGGTTTCCGAGCAAAGCCAGGAATCTTTCACCTGGTCGCCCATGGCCGGCGCGAACTATTCCGCAGGCATCTCGCTCTACGATTACGTACGGGCCATTGACCGCGCGGCGGAAGATCCCGCCATCAAGTTCATCTACATGACGCCGGACCAGCCTGCGCTTTCGCAGAGCCAGTCGGAAGAGATCCGGGCCGCGCTGCTGCGTTTCCGCGCCTCGGGCAAGGCGATTGTCTCGTACAGCAACCAGATGACGGACGGCGGATACTACCTGGCTTCGGTGGCCGACAAGGTTTTCATGAACAGCTACGGCGACGCCGTCATGGCCGGCATGAACAGCTCCATGGTCTTTTTCAAAGACGCCCTGGACCGTCTGGGAATCAACGTACAACTGATTCGTCACGGCAAGTATAAATCCGCCGGTGAAACCTTCGTCAAGAACGACATCAGCCCGGAAAACCGCGAGCAGAATGAGGCGATGCTCCGCTCCATGTGGAATGCGATGGTAGAAGATATCTGCGCTTCGCGCGATCTGGATCCGGTGCAGTACAACCGCTGGATTGACCGGCTCGAACTGACGGACGGACCGAGCCTGCTCGCCCGCGGAATGGTGGACGAACTGCGCTACGAAACCGATGTAGAGGAGTATCTCTGCTCCCTGATGGGCGTCGAGAAGGCAAAAGATCTCCGATTCGTGGACATTGCCCGCTATGCCGGCACGCTCACGCAGAAAGCCGCGCGGGGCGTCCGCGACAAGATAGCCGTGGTCTATTGCTCGGGAGAAATCGTGGTGAACGGCCCTGATGGAATGCTCGCCGGAGAGCAGATGGCCCGCACGCTCGCGGAGATTCGCAACGACGAGAGCATCAAGGCCGTTGTCCTGCGCGTCAACTCCCCGGGCGGCGCCGCCCAGGGCGCGGAGATGATCAACCATGAAATCGGACTGCTCAAGGAGGTCAAGCCGGTGATTGCCAGCTACGGCGATTATGCCGCTTCCGGCGGATACTGGATTTCTGCCCGGGCCGACAAGATCTACACCAACCGCAGCACCCTGACCGGATCCATCGGCGTCTTCTCGCTGATCCCCAACTTCGGCAATGCGCTCCGCAAGAAGGTCGGCGTCAACATCGTCAGCATCTCTACGCACCGCCACAGCGGCATGCTTTCCCTGATGGAACCGCTCGACGCCACCGAACAGGCGTATCTGAGCCAGATGACCGAGCGGGTCTATTCCGATTTTACCGCACTGGTGGCTGAGGGTCGCCGGATGCCGGTGGAAAAGGTGGATGAACTCGGACAGGGTCGCGTCTGGACCGGCAGTGACGCCGTGGCGCAAGGCCTTGCAGATGAAATCGGCACGTTGGTGGACGCCATCGATTATGCCGCCGTTGCAACCGGCCTTGAGAACAACGCTTACCTGGTAGTGGAGTATCCTGCCGTCAAGAGCATGATAGAGCGCTTAAGGGAGAGTTTCTCCAAGACGCGCGCCTCGCTCGATGCCGCAGCGGACCCCATCGCCGCCCTCGAAAAGATCTACGCCAAACTTCGCAAAGAGAACCGTGCGCAGGTTTATGCACGTCTCCCCTGGATCTATTCGTTCAACTAGGAATTAGCGGATGGGTTCAATCCATACCAGCGTCCGGGTGGCTTCGGTTACCCGGACGCGGTCGTCCAGGCGCATCCCGGCAATGGCGACGATGCGCTCTCGATTCTCCGGCGTGCGGGTGGTAACCACGATCTGGCGAGTCTTCTGCTCCCGGTCCAGTTTCTGGTCGATAAAGAAATCACTGAGCTTCCGGAAACCCTGCATTCCCAGCGGGCGAAAACGGTCTCCGCTCTGCCAGCGGCGGAAATGGAGCGGCAGGGAGAGCCGATCCGCATCGGCGCACAGCGTACCGGCAGGCACGGTGCGAGGATCAAAACCGGCCGGGCACTCGGTTACCCGAACCCGGAACTGCGGAGCCTCCGCTTCCGATTGGGCGATCGAGTAGATTATCAGGCCATTGCGGTCGCGGAGCGCCACATGGTCCGCACTGTAAAACCGGAGGCCGCAACGCCCCTGTTGAAGGGCCGTCTCAATGGCCTCCAACTGCGTCTGGTTGAAACCATAGGGATCCAGCAGGCGATAGAGCCAATAGTGGCGGAACGGCTCGCGGAGCAAGGCCTTGCGGTCGATCACCAGGGCATCGCCCTCCCGGTGGCTGAGCACGGCCGCCTTCTGCAAGAAGACTGCATCCAGAATGGCCTGCGCCTCCGCCAAATGTTCCATGGAACCTGCCAAATTCTGCAGGAACGCCGGATTAATCTGGGCAAACTCGGGGAAGACGCGCTGGCGGATTCGGTTGCGGGCAAAGCGGCAGTCCGCGTTGGTTGCATCCTCCCGGAAAGCGATTTGATGCGCGCGGGCGTAAGAGAGAATCTCCTCGCGGCTGAAGGGAAGAAGCGGACGAATTACGGCGCCGTTCACGGGCCGAATACCGCTCATCCCACGCAGGCCGGTACCACGCAACAGATTGAGAAACAGCGTTTCGGCGCTGTCGTTCAAATGATGCGCCACCGCCACGTAACCCAGTTGCTCGGAGGCGAGCAGTTCAGCAAACCAAGCGTAGCGCAAATCCCTGGCAGCCATTTCAATGGAGCAACCGCGAGAGGCAGCTACCGACTCCGTGTCGAAACGGCGAACCCGCAGCGGCAGGCCATGGGCCACAGCCCAGTCGCGCACCAACGCCTCATCCGCATCGCTCTCTGCACCCCGCAGGGAAAAGTTCACGTGTGCCACCACCATCCGAATACCCTGCATCAGCGGGCTGCTTAGGAAGAGGTGGGCCATCGTCATCGAATCGACACCCCCGCTGAGCGCGAGCAAAAAGCCGGACCGCCTCCCCTGCGAGGAGGTGAGGCGGTCCAACTGTGCATCGAAACGATGTTGCATCTGCGCTATTTCTTCTTGTTACCAATCGTATAGGAGAAGCCTACGCTGAAGATTTCCTTGAACTGGACACCGGCCACCATGATCTTGTTGCCTTCACCGTCGAGCACCGGAACGCCGGATGCATCGCGCTTGATGGCACTCTTGATCTTGCTGTCATAAATCAAACTGGTGCGAAGCGTAACCGAGAACAACTTGGAAATCTTGGCATCCACATTGACATCCCAGTTAACCTTCACATCCAGCGGGTTGTCGAGGTAATCGGAGAACAACTGAAGGTTGGAGACCACCGTAAAGTCCTTGACAGCCAGTTTGGCATCCACCTTGACCTGTGCACCAAGCTCGAAGCGGCAGAACTGGTCGTCCGCATTACCGTACTTCGAACGGAGTTCCGGAATCGAGACCATCACCGTCTTTCCGGTCAACGGAGCAAAGTTGATGGAGAGGTTCTTGGCCGGCTGGTAATCGATACCAAGACCGAGTGACATGTAGGCCGGCGCCATCAGTGCGGAGGTAAGGTTCGTACCCGTATAACCGTCGGCAAACTGGGAACGGAAGTTATAGACGGCGGAGAGATAGAGTTTCTCCGTTGCCTTGTATCCGAACTTGCTGTCGAAAATCAAGCGGTCATCGCTCTTCTTGTAGCCGTCCTCGAAGTTCTGGATAAAGCCGTAACCCATCTGCAATTCGTTGTTCCAGAGGAACTTGTCTTTCTTGTAGTTGGTATAGGCATCCAGATAGGTATTGAGGGAGATGGAACCCACACCACCGGCTGCCCAGTTCGTCAGGGAGAGCTGGGAGAAACCAACCTGGGTGAGGAGGCCCTTGGTCCAATTGGAAGGAAGCTTGGCGGGAGCGGCGGCGGTATCTGCTGCCGGCTGTTCCTGTGCCATGGCGGGAACTGCCACCAGGCAGAAAATGGTCGCAAGCGTAAAAAGAATCTTCTTCATAATTATCCTTAATTCTTGATTGTCAATTTGTTAATAAGCGCGGGCAAACACTACGCGACGGTGGGAAGGTTTGCCGGAATAGACGCAGGTTCCCTCCTCTTCGCAGATGCAGGTATCCATCGGAATGCAGCGGATGGTCGCCTTGGTCTCCTCCTTGATCTTCTCTTCCGTCTCGGTGGTACCATCCCAGTGGCAGAGCAGGAAGCGTCCCTTTTCAATCTCCTCCTTGAACTGCTCCCAGGTATCCACCTTGACGATGTTGGCCTCACGGAAGGCAGCCGCCTTGTCGTAGAGGTTCTGCTGGATTTTGCCCATCAGATTGGCAGCGTATTCTGCCAGGCCTGCCTGCGGCACGGATTCCTTCTCCATCGTGTCGCGGCGTGCCAGTTCCACCACCCCGTTCTCGAGGTCGCGCGGACCGATCACGACGCGGACCGGAACTCCCTTGAGTTCCCACTCGGCGAACTTGAAGCCCGGGCGGAGATTGTCGCGGTCATCAATCTTGACCGAGAGGCCCTTTGCAGCGAGTTCCGCTTTGAGCTGGCCCATCCGTGCGAGGATCGCGTCACGCTCTTCGTCAGTCTTGAAGATCGGCACCATCACCACCTGGATCGGAGCCAGGGCGGGCGGAAGCACCAGACCGTTGTTGTCCGAATGGGTCATGATAAGTGCTCCCATCAGACGGGTCGAAACGCCCCACGAGGTAGCCCAGACATATTCGAGCTTGCCCTCCTTGTTGGCGAACTGCACGTCGAACGCCTTGGCGAAGTTCTGTCCCAGGAAGTGCGAGGTACCGGCCTGCAGGGCCTTGCCGTCCTGCATCATAGCTTCGATGGTATAGGTGTCCAGTGCGCCGGCAAAGCGTTCGTTCTCGCTCTTGCAACCCACAATGACCGGCATCGCCATGAATTCGCGGGCGAAACGTGCATAGACATCCACCATCCGGCGAGCCTCTTCTACGGCCTCCTCACGGGTTGCGTGAGCCGTATGGCCCTCCTGCCAGAGGAATTCCGCAGTGCGAAGGAAGAGTCGGGTGCGCATCTCCCAGCGGACCACGTTGGCCCACTGATTGCAGAGCAGCGGCAGGTCGCGCCACGATTTGATCCAATTCTTATAGGTACTCCAGATGATGGTCTCGGAAGTCGGGCGGACAATCAGTTCCTCCTCCAGCTTCGCTTCGGGATCGACCACCACCCCTTTCCCATCGGGCGCCACCTTCAGGCGGTGGTGCGTTACGACGGCACATTCTTTGGCAAAACCTTCAACGTGCTCCGCTTCGCGGCTCAGGAAGGATTTGGGGATGAAGAGCGGGAAATAGGCATTGACATGGCCCGTCTCCTTGAACATCCGGTCGAGCTGTTCGTGCATTTTTTCCCAGATGGCGTAACCGTAGGGCTTGATGACCATGCATCCGCGCACCGCTGACTGCTCGGCCAGATCCGCCTTGACCACCAGATTATTGTACCATTTGGAATAATCCTCTTCCCTGTTGACGACCTCCTTGTTGTCTACCTCTTTTGCCATTTTGTTTGATTTTGGTATAAATGTTGATATATTTGCAATAGAAAACTTGAGTCGCAAAAATACAAAAAAACTAACATAGGAGGTTAAAATGAGACGCAAACTGTTATACTGCCTGGCCCTCACGGTAATGGCATTGTCAATGAGCTCCTGCGGAGTTTTACTCACGACAAGTTACTCGACTTCCCCCCGTGTTGACGGAATATACTACCGGCCTACGGCAGCCTCCCGGCTCGCCGTGGTTGAGTCTACAGTCCCTCAATATACCGAGACCCCGGTAGAAGCTTACTTCGAGACAGATCCTGAAACCGGACGCATCTATCTGGCAGAGGGTGTTTCCTACGAAGAGCTTCTCCGCAAGTTTGACAGCCCGACCTACACAGTTACCATCAACTACGGTGGCTGGTATGATCCCTGGTACAATCCCTGGTGGGGTTCCTGGCGCTACCACTCCCGCTACCACTACTACAGCCCTTACTACTACGGCTACTGGTACTCGAGCTGGTATGATCCGTGGTACTACGACAACTACTGCTGGAGCCGCGGTTACTATTACGGCGGCTGGTACAGCCCCTACAGCTGGTATGATCCCTGGTATTGGGGATCTCCCTACTGCTATCACTACTACCACCACCCGCATCACTATCACCACTACAGCCATCACCACAGCGATCCGGGCCACTACGGCGGATACCATCACAGTAACTACCGACCGGGTACCGTATACGGACACCGTTCCGCAGCCAACTCTACGATGGCGACCCCTGTCAGCGGCCGTTCTGCCTCCATGGGCAACAGCACCAACACAAGTACCGTCAAGAACAACGGCGGACACCGCTCCGTCACCAGCTACGGTGGCCTGAACACCACGACCCACAAGAGTGGAACTTCCAGCGGCACCTCAACAGTCCGCAACGAAGGCGGCAGACGCACCAGCAGCTCGGGCAGCACCTCGGGCAACGTTTCCGGCGGCAACCGTTCGAGTTCGAACTCCGGCACCGTCCGCAACACCTCCTCTGGAGGATCCCGCAACACTTCCAGCGGATCGCGCAACACCAAGAGTTCCTACTCTTCCGGCAGCAGCTCTTCTTCCGGCGGATCCCGCAGCGGTTCCTCGAGTTCCGGCTCGAGCCGCACCAGCTCTTCCAGCCGCAGCAGCAGTTCCTCTTCCGGCAGCAGTTATAGCGGCGGAGGCGGAAGCCGGAGCAGCGGAGGCAGCAGCAGTGGCGGCGGAAGCCACAGCAGCAGTAGCAGCCACAGCGGTGGCGGCGGACGTCGGTAATCCGCACTTCTCTTCGATCCTATTTTAACAGACATAGTTATGAAACGCCTTATATCCCTTGTCGGAACGCTGTTGATTGGCGCTACCGCCCTTGCACAAGGACCTGCCGACGCACTGCGCTTCGCGCAATTAAACTATGAGGGTTCTGCCCGCACCCTGGCAATGGGTAACGCCTTTACCGCACTTGGCGGCGATCTCGGCGCCCTCGCCATCAACCCGGCATCCTCAGCCGTCTATCGTTATGGTGAAGCTTCCTTCTCGCTGGGCTACAACAACGCCAGCATGAGCACTACCTGCCGTGACGACCTTCTGAACTCGAGCTACTCCGGCCGCATGGGCCGCATCAATGTTCCCAATGCCGGCGTCGTCGCTTCAATGGAGACGGGCAATGTCAGTGGTCTGTTCAACTTCAGTTTCGGATTCGGCGTGAACCGGATCGCCAGCTTCAACAGCGTCTCCTGCGGCTCCTGCCGGACCAACCAGTCCACCATGCTGGGTTCCCTCGCCGCAGCCGCTTCCGGAATCGATGAATCGGTACTCGCTTTTGACCAGGATGCCGGCTATAACCCCTATAGCGGATCCAACGTTCCCTGGAATATCATTCAGGCCTATGACGCATACGCTATCAGTCCGCTCAATGGTTCTACCACCTCCTATATCGGTTCCACGGAGAATATCGACGAATTTGACGTAATCACCGTCGGCGGTCCGATCGACCAGCTCTATTTCTGCAAGAATCAGGGCGGTATTTACGAATTCGAAATGAATATCGGCGGCAACTTCGGCGACAAACTCTATCTGGGTGCCAACCTGAACATCCATATCGTTGACTATAAGGTAGTCGAGTTCTACTCGGAGACGCCCGTCAACCCGATTGAGTTCCAGGACGGCATCACCTATTTCGCCACCCAGTACGACCAGAAAACGGAAGGTGCCGGTGTCAACCTGAAGCTCGGAGACATCTACAACCCGATCCCCGGACTGCGTCTCGGCGCCACCTTCCAGACCCCGACCTTCTATTCGCTGACCGATGTCTGGAACCGCGCCATGAAGACCGAATTCGACAACGGCAACGAGTATTACCGTGAGAGTCCGGACGGTGCATATGAGTATCAACTCGTCACCCCGCTCCGCTGGAGCATCGGTGCCGCCTATACTGGCAACAAGGGGCTGATCAGCATTGATTACGAGAGTGTTAACTACTCCAGCACGCGGCTCGACGTGGCCAACAAGAAGTTCAACATCGATCCGGTTTTCAACACGGACAACCGCAAGATGAATGAAGGATTCACCACCTCGCACCTGCTCCGCGTTGGTGCCGAGTACTGGGCAACTGAAATGATTGCAGCCCGCCTCGGTTACAACCTTTATACGACCCCCGGCAGCCTGCTGGACGACGACCTGAAGGTGTCTTACACCTATCCGGCCACCCAGTTCGTCTCCGCGGGTCTCGGTTTCAAACTGGACGATGAAGGTGATTTCTCGCTCGATATCGCTTATCAGCGGATGCTGCCGCAGTACGACTTCTTCTCCGTCTACAGCGACTACGACACCTTCAAGGCTCCGGTATTTTCCGGCGACCATACTACCGACAAGCTGATTTTGTCACTCGTTTTACGGTTCTAGTGAAACTTTTTTGCGATTTCTGCGTATAACTAAATGTTTTATCGCAATATCGCACTACATGAAGCTTTCACAATTTAAATTCGAGCTCGAAGACAAGTTCATTGCCAAAGAGCCCTCGACCTATCGTGACGAATGCAAGCTGATGGTGCTCCACAAGGAGACCGGAGCTGTTGAATACCTCAAAAAAGACGCGGACGGCAAAGTACTGAAAGATGCCAAGGGGCATCGTCAGTTCCTGCAGTTCAAGGATATTCTGGATTACATGAACCCGCATGACCTTTTCGTCTTCAACGACGTAAAGGTCTTTCCGGCACGTCTCCACGGCAACAAGGAGAAGACCGGCGCGGAGATTGAAGTATTCCTGCTCCGCGAGTTGAACCCGGACCAGCACCTGTGGGACGTTCTGGTAGATCCGGCCCGTAAGATCCGAATCGGCAACAAGCTCTATTTCGGCGAGAACGATGCCCTTGTGGCAGAGGTGATTGACAATACCACCTCCCGCGGCCGTACCCTGAGGTTCCTCTTCGACGGCACTCCGGAAGAGTTCCGCCAGACCCTTTATCAACTGGGTGAATTGCCCATCCCCAAGTGGATTCGTGAGCACGCCAATGAAGCGGACAAAGAGCGCTTCCAGACCATCTATGCCAACCCGGACCATGAGGGCGCCGTGGCCTGCCCGGCTGCCGGCCTCCACTTCAGCAAGACGCTCTTCAAGCGCATGGAAATCGCGGACATCGACAGCACCTTCCTGACACTCTATATGGGCAACGCCCACTTCCATAAAGTAGATGTAGAGGATCTCTCCAAGCACAAGATGGATTCCGAGGAACTCATCATCACCGAGGATACCGCCGATGCCGTTAACCGCGCCAAGCGGAGCGGACACAAGGTCGTAGCCGTGGGCATCACTGTGATGCGCGCGCTCGAGACCTACGTGACCACCACCCACGAAATCCGGCCGTTCAAGGGATGGACCAACAAGTTCATTTTCCCGCCCTACCACTTCTCCATTGCAGACGCCTTCATCACCAATTTCCACCTGCCGCTCTCCACGATGCTAATGACAACCGCAGCTTTCGGTGGCTACGAGAATGTGATGAAAGCCTATGAAATTGCAAAGAAAGAAGGGTTCAAATTCGGCACCTACGGTGACGCTATGCTGATTATTTAGCGTTTTTTAAAAAAGTGCATTTTGACCAAATGACATTTTTTGTTCCATTTGGTCTCCACTGAACGGATCAGACTCCTATCTTGCGCGAGATATGGAGTCTGATTTTATTATATGCGCCATTGCGCTGAGCAAGGTGTTCGCCTTTGAGTGCGCCACCGGAAAAGCATTGATTGAACATTTTGGAAGCCCCGAGGCGATCTTCGCCGCCGGGCCGCGGAAGTTGCGCGAAGTCTTGGGCGGCAGCGGGGACTGGGTGGAGAAACTCTCCGATAGGGAACTGCTGCCCTGGGCCCGGGAAGAGTGGGCGTGGAACCGCCACTACGGCATCCGTCCGCTCTACTGCGAAAGCCCGGAGTACCCGCGTCGGCTCAAGGAGTGTCCGGATGCGCCCATCGTCCTCTTTGTCAAGGGCGAAGCCAATCTGGACAGCGAGCGGATGCTGGCCGTCGTGGGCACACGGCGCGCCTCCTACTATGGCCGAACCGCCTGCAAAAGCATCATAGCCGCACTCGCCAAGAATCCCAAGCCGCCCGTCATTGTCAGCGGCCTGGCCTTCGGCATTGACGGCGCCGCCCATGAAGCGGCGCTGGAATCGGGCATTCCCACCATCGCCGCCGTTCCCGGAGCGTTGGACCAGATCTATCCGCCGGGGCACCGCGACCTGGCGCGGCGAATCCTCGAAAAGGGAGGCGCGCTGGTCACCGATTTCGCCCGGGGCGACGGCTACTCGCCGGTACAGTTTCTGCGGCGTAACCGCCTGATTGCCGGCCTCTCCGACGCTACGCTGCTCATCGAATCGTTCGCCAAGGGCGGCGGCCTGCTTACCACGGGGCTGGCCAACTCCTACGGTCGCGAAGTATTCGCCCTCCCGGGCCGGATCACCGATGCGGGCAGCGAAGGCTGTAACCGGCTGATCTCGGCCAACCTGGCCCATCTCGTAACCGACGCCGCCGACCTCGAAAAGTCCATGAATTGGGAACCGCCCCGCCGCTGGAAGTCCGTGCAGCGCACCCTCGATTTCGGTGACGATCCGCTGCGCCGCGCCATCGGCATTCTCCTCGCAGAGCGCTCTCCCATCGGCTTCGTCGCCCTGCTGGAGGCCCTCCGCGAGCGCCTTGCCGCCTCCGGCACCCCGGCCAACGCTCTCCCCGACGCCTCCACCCTCTCCGCCCTCCTGATCGAGTTGGAAATCGAAGGCAAAATCGTCTCCCTCCCCGGTGACCGATATTCGCAGGGATTTGCTACCTTTGCGTGATTGGTAACGGAAGGTATGGCGATATTTGTCGATACACATTCGCACATCTACGACGAGGCCTTTGCGGAGGACCGCGAGGCGGCGTTGGAGCGCTGCGTGGCAGCGGGGGTGACGCGGCTCGTGCTGCCGGGCATCAATGCGGCGTCCTACGGGCCGATGTGTGCGGGTGCCGACGCCCATCCCGAGATGATGTTCCCCTGCATCGGCCTGCATCCCACGGAGATCGGCGAGAACTGGGAGGAGGAGATGGCCTTCCTGCGAGCGCATCTGCACGAGCGGAAATTCTATGCGATCGGGGAAATCGGCCTGGACGAGTACTGGTCCACCGAGTTTCTGGAGCTGCAGAAACGGCTCTTCGCCGAGCAGATTGAGATCGCAGCGCAGGAGAACCTGCCCATCATCATCCACAGCCGCGAGGCGACGGAAGACATCTTCCGCGTGCTCGAAGAGACGAAAGGCATCCCCGTCCGCGGCGTGTTCCACGCCTATTCCGGTAGTTACGAAACCTATAAACGCTGCCTGCAGTACGGCGATTTCAAATTCGGAATCGGCGGTGTGCTGACCTATAAAAAAGCTGGCATAGCAGAAGTGGTGACACGGATGTCTCCGGACGACTGGATCCTCGAGACCGACTGTCCTTGGCTCACCCCCGTCCCGCACCGCGGTGAGCGCAACGAAAGCAGCTATATCCCGCTGGTGGCGGAAAAACTCTCCGCACTGACCGGCATTCCCCTTGAAACGATTGCCGAACGCACCACGGCCCATGCCGAAGCGTTGTTCGGACTGAATACCTTACGAAAATGAAACCTTCGATTCTACTAATCTACACCGGAGGCACCATCGGAATGAAACAGGATCCCGAAACCGGTCACCTCAAACCCTTCGATTTCGCGCAAATCTCCGAGGAGGTGCCGGAACTGGCCAAGTTTGGTTACCATATCGAATCGCTCTCGTTCAGCCCCATCATCGATTCTTCCGACGTGCGTCCGGAGTTCTGGGTAAAGCTGGCGGAGATCATCCGTGACCAATACGACCGGTTCGACGGATTCGTGGTGCTGCACGGCACCGACACGATGGCCTACTCGGCTTCCGCGCTGAGCTTCATGCTGGAGAACCTGGAGAAGCCGGTCATCTTTACCGGCAGCCAGCTCCCGATCGGAATGCTGCGTACCGACGGCCGTGAGAACCTCATCTCCGCCATCGAGATTGCATCGGCCAAGGCCGCGGATGGTCACGCTCGTGTTCCCGAAGTCTGTATCTGCTTTGACAGCAAGCTCTTCCGCGGCAACCGTACGGCCAAGCTCAATGCCGAGGATTTCGGCGCTTTCTCCAGCCCGAATCTGCCGCCGCTGGCCGACGCCGGCATCCACATCCGGTTTGACGACGCCCTGATCCACCGCCCCGCACAGTGGGGCCGTCCGCTGAAACTCCACACCTCGCTGGGCGCAGACGTGGCCATCCTGAAGATCTTCCCGGGCATGAGCCGGGCCTACGTGCGCGCCGTTCTCTCCGCCGAAGGTTTGCGCGCCGTGGTGCTGGAAACCTACGGTTCGGGCAATGCGCCTTCACTCGACTGGTTCCTCGCCGAACTGAAGGCCGCCTCTCAATGCGGCATCATCCTGGTCAACGTGACCCAGTGTCCGGCCGGCAGCGTGGACATGGATGCCTATGCCAATGGCGCCATTCTCAAGGATGTAGGTGTGATCAGCTGCCACGACATGACCTCCGAGGCCGCCCTCACCAAACTGGCCGTCCTGCTGGGAGAATCCACCGACAACGAAGTTGTAAAACTTCGGATGCTTGAAAATTTAAGCGGAGAAATTTCAGTTGAACGATAGTTTTTCAGATTTTTTGTTGTAAATTGCGAATTATTTCGAGCCCAAAGGCTCCTGATTTTGATTATAACTAAATAAATCATTGTTTAATAACTAATTACAAAAACACCTATGAAAAAATTTTTCATGTTTTTGGCAGTGGTTGGCGTAATGTCAATTTCTGCTCAGTTCCAGGCTAACGCACAGGAAACGCAGCCGGATCCTGCTGCTACCGAACAAGTAGCTCCGGCCGACGAAACCGTCGCTCCCGCTGACGAAGAGGTCGTCGACCCGTTTGCAGCCGGCAAGAGCGATCAGCCTCTCCACCAGCAGCTGAAGAAACTCTTCATCGACGGTGGTGCAGCTTTCATGTCGCTGGTTTTGTTGTGCCTTATCCTCGGTCTGGCAATCGCAATTGAAAGAATCATCACCCTGAGCCTTGCGCAGATCAACACCAAGAGCTTCGGCGAGAAGATCGAAGAAAAGATCAAAGCCGGTGACTACGACGGTGCACTCGACGTCTGCCGCAATACCCGCGGTCCTGTCGCTAGCATCTACTACCAGGGTCTGCTTCGCGTGAAAGAGGGTCAGGACATCGAAAACATTGAAAAATCCATCATCTCCTACGGTTCCGTCCAGATGGGTGCTCTCCAGAACGGTATGACCTGGATCTCTCTCTTCATCGGTATCGCTCCGCAGTTGGGATTTATGGGAACCGTCCTCGGTCTGATCGAGGCCTTCAACGCTATCGAGGTTGCAGGTGATATCAGCCCGGCACTGGTGGCAGGCGGTATGAAGGTCGCCCTCATCACCACCGTCGGTGGTCTCGTCGTAGCAATTATTCTCCAGCTGTTCTACAACTACCTCATCCAGAAGATTGATTCCATCGTCGTCGATATGGAGAACGCTTCCATCGACCTCGTTGACACCCTCGTCAAATACAGAAAATAATTTCCAGGGCTTATGAAAAAAATGAAAATCGTTGAGATTGCACTCCTCGTCGTCTCAGTTATCGTATTCATCATCGCCTTCGTCGGTATCAAGAATATCGACTCCCCGATGCTGAATGTGTA
>JAFSWO010000080.1 GCA_017450165.1 Bacteroidales bacterium
ATGGGCATCCCTCAGCCCGCCGCCATGACCGGCCGGAACCTGGTGACGGAGTAGGCAGTGGAATGCTAATTAGGATGTAGCTCAAACACGGAAAAGCGATGCTCTCCGCTCTTATCCTTGTAATAGGGGATAAAAGAATCGGAGCCAACGGGATTTTCTTCTTTTTTTAAACGCAGGAAATCTGATTCGAGATTCGCAACCTCCCAGTAACTATACGCACTTCCATTCTTGATAAATAGGTAGTTATAAGCATATAGCCATGTCTTGTTGTTTCCGGCCGTATGGTCTCCTCGAAGAGTAATTAATGAGGAAGTCAAACCGCTTGTAACATCCGTAGAACTGTTCAGTGTGCCGTCAATATATATTTCCTGGAAGACCGTCGTGATCTTCCAATCACCATATAGGTCACCTTCTTTGAATAGATTCTCTTTCGATAGATCAATTCTGGTTAAAAACTCAAAATCAGAAAGAAATTCGGCTGTTTCCGCTTCGGATTTCTGGGGATTATCTTGCTGATGGCATGAACAAGCAAGAAAGAGAAGCGTGCTGGCAAAGAATAACCATCGATTCATAACAAATACCTCCTATTGTTTATTATTCAAAGTAATTGCGGAAATTCCAGAAGAAAACTTTGTCATAAAAATAATTCTGATTGTCTGATTTAGGTTTCCAGTTTCCGCTAACGGAAAACGGCAGGTTGTTGTACTCAGGATCCCACCCCCAGTTCATATAATAATCTGTGAATGTAGGGGATGAATAGGTGAGAACATAATCATCCGGAATTTTTGGATGAGGGGAATCAGGATCTATATAATCCCAAACCCACCGATACCTATACCTGGTTTCCAAAGCCTGACGTCGATAACCGTCAATAATGAAAGCATGCCCGTCCATACTGTTATAAGAAGGCCATGCAAAACAAATTACAGGCAAGTCATTAGCAAAACTTATCTGGATGAGAGAGTCATAATCAGTTACAGTATCAAACGTGTAATCAGCGGCTATCGAATAGTCGGGGAGAGCGGCATATAAATCGCTGTAATAGGCTGAAGATCCGGTATTTCCAAATGACATGTTCACTTTTTGTGCCACAGAAGCCATCAACATTCCAACATATGGATGAATCCCCAGGGAATCCATATAGGACCATGCTGCGGACGAATAATCACCTTGTCCCATAGTATAATTGGGAATCATTCCATTACAGTAAGCTGTTGTAGGCGCCGTAGCGGGCACATTGATTGTATAATGCATATAATACAGCACTTGCGCTCCGGCTATAGCTACACACCCAGCAGGAACCCGATCCCCGGAACCATCATTTTTGAGCGGAACATATGAGTTACAGGAGACTCCTGTCTGCTGCCAGCTCAATGGAATCAAATGTGGAAGACTGTCATAATAAACGATGGACGAGTCCACATCAACTAATTCATAATGTCCAATAAAAGGAAACGTTGGGAATGGCGGCTCCGGTGGAATAGGATCCCTTGTTTGCCCACCTCGAAAGAATTCCGCGATGAAGTCCCGGAAAAGAGAAGAATCTGCTGTAATAGCCTTCCATTGACTGATGTTATAATCTGTGATTTCCGGATTGGCGATTTCCTTTTCGAGAGACTCTCGGGTAATGAGAACATCTTCAGCCAAACAATAAATCCAAGTCGTCATGGGGTTTCGCGGATCTAATACCAGATCTCCTGATGGAGAAGAGCTCAACGGTAGGGTGGCGCGTTTGTCCGCTGCGAGTAAATCCCATCCTTCATCGTATCGGATGATGTACAGGAGAGGCTCCTCGGATTCGAGTGTTATGGGTTCGATACTACGAACTGTTACTTCCTCTTTGAGTAAAAGAGACTTATACTTCACGTATGCAAACAAATCTTCGTCTGTCACAAAGAAAGAGTCGGCTTCGGGGCCCTCAGATCGAGTACTTAAATCCGTGCTGGTAGAATCATCGTAAAAACAGGATTTGGAAGAATGCTCTGGCTTGTCGCAAGCTGCAACCAATAATAACACAGTCGCGAGAAAGATGGTTTGTGAGGTTCTCATTGTTTTTGGACGTTAACTCTCGCAAGATAAGCAAGTTATTTTAAAAAAACAAATATATCCCCCAACCCGCCGCCATGACCGGCCGGAACCTGATCCAGGGCGGCCTTGCCATGTAACTTTACATTGCAAGGTCCCTATAGAGTAGGTGGCCTTTGGGGGTAAGCAGGTACCGCTGGCGCGGATGGCGCGGAGATTCCGGGTAAAGCATCTTCACCAAGCCCAGTTTGATGGCCGGAGACAGATATAATTCCAGAAAACTTTTTCTGTCTTTCAGTTGTAAGGCGGACAGCATCTCTGAAACAGATAAAGAGTGTTCTCCGATAGTAAGGACCAGTCTTGCGACACCGGATTGATTCGGTTTCAACTTGTGGGGTGGCGGCTACTTGCAGCGGGCGTGGGGCGATGTGAAATCCACCTTCCCTCCTCACACACGCTCTGGACATCTCTAGCTGGGGTTAACTGGGAAGGTGCGGCGATTTGGCCGGACCGTCCCACCGAATGTGATCTCCGGGGATCTACGGCGTATGTCTCCAGGGAAGGTGATTATCGGGTCAGGGTGCTTTCGACACTTTTTTAAAGAAAGCAATCACAATACAAAAAAGTGTCGCTGTTTTTAAAAAAGAGTGAAAGGACCAAATAAGGTATCCCCGACAGAAATTGTCCGGAATGGTAACCACGCACGGATAAAGCTGAATATCTTTACGGGCAAAGACAGACGCCCTATGAAGAGATTGACTTTTGAGTTAAGAAAGCAGATAGAGTCGGACCTGGGTCTGAACATCCCGTTTGTGAAGGGCCGGGACAATCCCGTGAAGAATTGCTGGCATTTCAGTACGGATGGCAATGCTGTTGATGAAATCTTTTACTGCGAGTTGGACTTCATAGACGGAATGAATCGCATCTGGATCGTTTCGAGGAAGTTTGATATTATCATTCTGGCTTTCTCTCTGATGGATACCCACGTGCATTTTATTCTTTACGGAACGTTGGAAGAATGCCGGAGATTCATGCACGAGTATATGCGGAGAACGTCACAGTATATTGCCCATCAGCATGGCGACAAGAACAAGCTGGATGGAGTGCCTATCAATTATCAGGAGATTGATACAGATTTCTATCTGAAGACAGCCATTTGTTACACGCTGCGAAATGCCCCGGTAGGCGGATTGCCCTATACGGCCTGGAACTATCCCTGGTCGAGCGGGCCGCTATACTTTTGCCAAAAAAACACTTGGTGCAGCCCTTCTTGGTTGCAATGTCCGGAGAGCCCAACCGCCGGCAAGGGACTTCATCGTCAACGAAAAACTTTCAAGACAAGGACGCCGGCCGATGAAGCGGTGCCCATGGTTGGCAAAATCGTTTTTCCGGGGGCCTATGTCGCATACGTAATCGTTGAGCAACTTTTCAAGAGTTGCAAAAGCTTTCAGTTCTTCATGGGGTTCACCAAAGAGTCCGATGTGGAGTCGCGAGGTGGCGCTATCTCCCATTTAAGCATCCCGATGCAGGAGATGCGTCAGCATAAAACAGAAGTCTGCAAGGAACTGTTTGGCGTGGAGCGCGTAACCACCCTGTCCACCGCCCAGCGGATTCGCCTGGCGCGGACGCTTCGTGCCCGCTACAACAGTTCCATCAAGCAGATCGTCCGTCTCTGTGGCCTTGTCTATTCGGAAGTATCCGGTATGATTTAGGGTATAAAACGGAAAAACACCTTCCCACCGAACCCTTGTTCTGAATATCCCTGCCGGTGGTTGGCCGGGAAGGTGCGACGATTTGGCCGGACCTTCCCGCCGAATGTGGCTTCAGCCGCACTGTAGCGCATATCCCCCGGGACGGTGAATATCGAAAGAATAATTGCGTTTTGACCGACAAATTTGATAACTTTGGGGCTGCTTTATAGAAACAGCTCACAAATCAGCTATGTACCAGATAAAATCCCATCCGATTCTGGAGGTGCCCGCAGAGGACCCCGTAGAGTTCGAATTTGAAGGCCGCAAGGTCAAGGGCCAGAAAGGCCAGACCATCGCGGCAGCCCTGCACCAGGCAGGTTTTCCCGTTCACCGTCACAGCTTGAGCGGCCGTAACCATTCCATGGAGTGCGGTATTGGCAAGTGCGGCGCCTGCGAGATGATCGTAGACGGCCACATCCGCCGCATCTGCATCACCAAGGTTGACGGCGTGAAGAGCGTTCACCGTATTGACATGGACAGTTTCGCCAAGGTTACCTGTGACCAGCCGGCCGAAGCCCCCAAGCGCGTCTTCAAGACCACGGTGGCCATCGTCGGCGCCGGTCCGGCCGGTCTCGCGGTGCGCGAAGAACTCCGCAAGGCGGGCATCGACAATCTGGTGATTGACAACAACGACAAGATCGGCGGCCAGTTCCTGATGCAGACCCACCAGTTCTTCTTCTTCGAGAAGGAGAAACGCTTCGGCGGCATGCGCGGATTCGATATCGCCAAGACCCTGGCGGGCGACTCTAACGAAGGGATTATGCTCAACTGCGTGGTATGGGACATCCTCTCCGGCAAACGGCTGGCAGTCAAGAACCTCGCCACCCAGGAGGTCTTCTACGTTGAAGCTGACCAGCTGGTGGTGGCGGCCGGTGCGCTGCCCTTCATGCCGGCCTTCAAGAACGACGACGTTCCGGGCGTCTATACGGCGGCCGTCGTCCAGCGGATGATGAACAAGGAGTTCACCCTGCTCGGAAAGAACATTCTCACGGTGGGTGCCGGCAATATCGGCTATCTGACTTCGTACCAGGCTGTTCAGGCCGGCGCCAAGGTCAAGGCCATCATCGAGGCCATGCCGCGCGAGGGCGGTTTCCCCGTGCAGGCCAACCGTGTCCGCCGCCTGGGTATTCCCATCATGACGGGCTACACGTTGGTGGAGGCCATTCCGAATGCCGACCGCACCGGCGTGGTGGGAGCCATTATCGCCAAATGTGAAAACTTCAAGCCGATTCCTGGCACCGAGGTGCGCATCGACGGAATCGACTGTATCAATATCTGCACCGGCCTGCTGCCCGACAGCCAGCTGATGCGCAAGGGTGCCGAGGTCTTTGGCCGCGCCTGCCACGGGGTGGGCGATGCCGTCCGGATCGGTGAAGGTACCTCCGCCGTGCTGCGCGGTCGCCAGTGCGCCTATGAAATCCAGCAGGAGCTGGGCCGCCGCATCGATTACGATGCTTTCCTGACCCTCTCCAAAGAGTATATCGATTCCCAGCAGCATCCCGTCCGCGTCCTGCAGGAGCCGCGCAAACCTTCTGATGAACGCATGGCCAAGGGTGGGTTCGTGGTGGCAGATTGCCTCTACGGCTTCGCCTGCAACCCTTGCTCGTTCGCCTGCAAGCATGCCGCCATCACCAAGAGTTCCACCTCCGTCACGCCGGTGATCGACTACGACAAATGCATCGGCTGTATGGAGTGCGTCTCGCAGTGCCCGGGCCTGGCCATCTTCGGCTACCGTCCGGACCGCAGCGAGCTCTATCTGCCGGTCGAGGTGGCCGTTGAGGCGGGTGCAGAGGTCTATCTGGTAGACGACAACGGCGCCAAGGTGGGCGAGGGTACCGTCAGCCGAGTGATTCTCAAGCCCAACAAGACCAATGTGGCCGTGGTGAAGGCGGAAAAGCTGTACGCCGGTGAGGGCACCGACGCGCTGCTGCAGGCCCGCGGCTTTATCGTGAAGGCCAACTATCCCGAGCCGCTGCAGCTCACGCCGGCCCAGACCGACGACGAATCGGCCTACATCTGCCACTGTGAAGATGTGCGGCTCGACGACCTGCTCAAGCTGCTCGAGGGCCGCAAGAGCATCACCGCGCAGGAGCTCAAGCATATCTCGCGACTCGGCATGGGTGCATGCCGCGGCAGCCGCTGCCTCCCACGCGCCAAGCAAGCCCTCCGTCCCTATGGCATCGAGGTGACGGGCGATTTCACCCCGCGCGGCCCGATGGCCAACCTGGTGGAGATCGGCAACGTCATCAACCCCACCGACAGCTGTACGCTGATCACCTCCGCAGCCCACACCTCGGCGCAGGAGGAGAAGGTCGGCGCCTTCGTGGCGGGTGGCGGCATGGCCGGAACGGCCCTCTTCCGCTATCTGGCCGAAGCCGGCTTCAAGCCGGTGCTGGTCAACAAGGAGCACGGCAGTTCGTGGCGCTGCATCGCCGGCGGCCGTCCCGCCTTCTCGCTCCCGGCCCTGGCCGATATCGCCAACCACAACCTTGAGATTTTCTGCGAGGTGCAGGCGCTGCGCAACATCGACCTGAAGATGACGCGCTACGTGAACTTCGTGCACGATGATGCCACCTACCGCTCGCTCGACGCCTCCCGCGCCTGGAGCGACGCCTACATGGTGGAGCGCAAGGATTTTGCAAAAGAGATTTCCCCGTATATCAACCCGAACCTGGATATCTACAGCCATGCGTTGATCTCCAACGACTGCTGGCAGGCTACCCCGGGCAAGACCATCGACACCGTCCGCCAGATTGGTATCGCCAAGGGCGGCCGCGTCTTCGAGGACACCGAACTGGTGGCCGTGGAGCGCAAGGGTAAGGAGTCTCGCGTGACGGTCAAGGGCCCGGACGGCAATTACCGCGTCTATCGCACCGAGATCTTCGTGAACGCCCTGGGCGCCGGCGCAGAGAAGTTCGCCCGCCAGCTGGGCATCGAGACCGGCCTCTATCCGGTCCGCCACCAGGCCTTCATCACCAAGCGCCTGCCGCTCCTCGGCAAGGCGGGTGATTCGCTGGACATGCTGATCGACCGTCGTCACTACAAGGGCTTCTCGGCCGTCTATGGCCAGCAGCTCGCCGAGACGGGCCAGATCATCGGCTGCGCCTCCCCGGCGATCGACCATCCGGAGGTGGCCCAGAACCTGAAGGTCAACACCCAGCCCTTCCTGGAGATTGTCTCCGAGGTCTTTACGGAGTGGATCCCGCAGCTGAAGGGAATGAGTTTCCAGGCCATCTGGAGCGGCTACTACACCGAACCGCGTTACATCGTAGACCCGTCGCTGGGCCTGCTGGTGGGTCTGCGCGGCCATGGCTTCATGCTGTCCCAGTACATCGCAAAACTCTATGTAGAGAGCTTGCTGGGCCGCGAGGTTCCGGAATATTTCCGCGAACTTGCACTCGGCGGAAAAGGTCTTTCGGAGCAGGCGTTCAAATAAAGAATTATCTTTGCAAAAATTCCTCTTTATCCTATGCGAAACCACAGTTTGATTTCCATCTCCGACTTGACCAAGGAGGAGATTCTCTCGTTGATCGAGAGGGCGAAAGCATTCGAAGCCAATCCCAACCAGCACATCCTGGACGGGCGGGTGGTCGGATCCCTCTTCTTCGAGCCTTCCACGCGCACGCGCCTGAGTTTCGAGACGGCCGTCAAGCGCCTCGGAGGACGTATTATCGGCTTCAGCGATGTCAAGACCAGCAGCCAGGCCAAAGGCGAAAGCCTCAAGGACACCATCATGATGGTCAGCAACTATGCCGACCTGATCGTGATGCGCCACTACCTGGAGGGCGCTGCCCGTTATGCCAGCGAGGTGGCCAGTGTGCCAATCATCAACGCGGGTGACGGTGCCAACCAGCACCCCACGCAGACCATGCTGGACCTCTACACGATCGCGCAGACCCAGGGAACGCTGGAGAACCTGACCATCACCATGGTGGGTGACCTGAAGTACGGCCGCACGGTGCACTCGCTGCTCGAGGCCATGCACTTCTTCCACCCGAAGTTCCGCTTCATCTCCTGCGAAGAGCTGCGCATGCCCGCACAGTACAAGCAGGCCTGCCGCCAGTGGGGAATCGAATACGAGGAGACCACGGAATTCAGCGAGGATATCATCAACGAGACGGACATTCTCTATATGACCCGTGTCCAGCGCGAGCGCTTCAGCGACCCGATGGAATACGAAAAGGTGAAGAACCTCTACACGCTGACCGCATCGATGCTGCAGGGAGGCAAGAAGAACCTCCGCGTGCTGCACCCGCTGCCGCGCGTGACGGAGATCGCCCAGGACGTGGACGATACGCCCTATGCGTACTATTTCCAGCAGGCCCGCAACGGCCTCTATGCCCGCCAGGCCCTAATCTGCCGCGCATTGGATCTTTAAGTCTCACCCTCCAAAAGAACTGTCACGATGAACAATACTCCCAAAAAAGAAATGGCTGTTGCCGCACTGCGCAACGGTATTGTGATTGACCATATCCCGGCAGAATCGCTCTTCAAGGTGGTCAACCTGCTTGGAATCGAGGGGATGCCGAACAGCGTAACCATCGGTTACAACCTGGACAGCAAGCGGATGGGCCGCAAGGGCATCATCAAGATTGCCGACGTCTCCTTCCCGCAGGAGACCCTCAACCGCATCGCGGTCATCGCTCCCAATGCGGTCATCAACGTCATCAAGGATTATGACGTGGTGGAGAAGAAGCACGTGGTCCTGCCCGAAGACCTGATCGATATCGTCCGGTGCAACAACCCCAAATGCATCACCAACAACGAACCCATGCGCACCCATTTCCACGTCGTGGACGCGGAGGCCGGTGTTCTGCGGTGTCACTACTGCGAACGCCCCGTTTCCGGCAAAGACGTGGTTCTCAAGTAGGTGCGCCATTCATACAACCTAACACAGATTATTACCATGCCTAGAAGTTTATCAGGAAGAAATTTTTTGAAGTTGCTCGACTTCTCCACGGAAGAGATTCAGTATCTCTTGGAGCTCGCCGCCGACTTCAAGCGTCTCAAAAGGACGGGTACCCCGCACAAGTACCTCTCCGGCAAGAACATCGTTCTGCTCTTTGAGAAGACATCCACCCGTACCCGCTGCTCGTTTGAGGTAGCCGGCAACGACCTCGGAATGGGGGTGACCTACCTCGATCCCGGTTCCTCGCAGATGGGTAAGAAAGAGTCGCTGGAAGACACCGCCAAGGTGCTGGGCCGCATGTTCGACGGTATCGAATACCGCGGATTCGACCAGAAGATCGTGGAGGATCTCGGCCGTTACGCAGGCGTTCCGGTCTGGAACGGCCTCACCACCGAGTTCCACCCCACGCAGATGCTGGCGGACGTGCTGACCATCCAAGAGCACTTCGGTTACTACAAGGGCCTCACGCTCACCTTCATGGGTGACGCCCGCAACAACGTGGCCAACTCGCTGATGGTGGTCTGCGCCAAACTGGGCATCAACTTCGTGGCCTGCGGCCCCAAGGCCAACATGCCCGAAGCCGGCCTCGTGAAGACCTGCCGCGCCCTTGCCAAAGAGCACGATTGCACCATCACCCTCACGGAAGACGTGAAGAAGGGAACCAAGAATGCCGATGTCATCTACACCGACATCTGGGTCTCGATGGGAGAACCGGCAGAACTCTGGGCAGAGCGCATCAAGCTGCTGAGCCCCTACCAGGTGAATGCCGCCGTGATGAAGAACGCCAAACCGGGCGCTATCTTCCTGCACTGCCTGCCTTCGTTCCATGACCTCGAAACCACCATCGGCCGCGAAATCTACGAGAAGTTCGGCCTCAAGGAGATGGAAGTCTCCGACGAGGTGTTCCGCAGCCCGCAGTCCAAGGTCTTCGACGAAGCCGAGAACCGCATGCACACCATCAAGGCGGTGATGTACGCTACCCTGAAGTAACGCCATGAAACGTCGCCTTGTGATTGCCCTGGGTGGTAACGCCCTGGGTAATAATCCTGTTCGACAGCTGGAGCTCGCCCGCTACACGGCCTCCACCATTGCCGACCTGATCGAGGAGGGCTACGATGTCGTCATCGGTCACGGCAACGGGCCGCAGGTAGGTATGGTCAATCTGGCCTTCGAACACTCTGCACCCCTGCTGCCCGGAGGGATGGCGATGCCCTTCCCGGAGTGCGGCGCCATGACCCAGGGCTATATCGGGTATCACCTGCAGCAGGCCATCCGGCGTGAATTTGCCCGCAGAAGCATCGCGCGGCAGTGCGCCACGGTCATCACGCAGGTGGTGGTGGATCCTTCCGATCCGGCCTTTGCGCATCCCACCAAACCCATCGGGCTCTTCTATACCAAGGAGGAGTCGGAGCAACTGGCCGCTGAGAACGGCTACACCTATGTGGAGGATGCCGGCCGCGGCTACCGCCGGGTGGTTCCTTCTCCGCTGCCGCGCAAGATTGTGGAACTTCCTACGGTGGAGCACCTGCTGGCCGCGGGCGATGTGGTGATTACCGTGGGCGGCGGCGGCATTCCGGTGACCGAGGAGGGGCCGGGTGATTACCGGGGCGTGGCGGCCGTCATCGACAAGGACCGCGCCAGCGCTGCCCTGGCCCTCGGCCTCAAAGCCGATATGCTGGTGATCCTGACGGCGGTGGACAAGGTTTCACTCCACTACAAGAAGCCCAACCAGCTGGATCTGGACCGCCTCACGCTTTCAGAGGCCCGTACCTTCATCAAACAGGGTCACTTCGCCCCCGGCAGCATGCTGCCCAAGGTGGAATCGTGCATCGAGTTCGTGGAAAAATCCAAAACAGGCCGGGCGCTGATTACCTCGCTCGAAAGGGCCAAGGAGGCCCTGCGCGGCGAGACAGGCACCCTGATCGTCAGATAGTAAAACAGGCGCCCCGGTTGGGACGCCTGCTTTTTTTTTGCGGACCGAGTCGGCCTACTTCATATAAGCATACTTGTAGCCGCGAGCGGGAACCAGCGTCTCCTTGATGGCGCGCGGGATCGCCCAGCGGATGAGGTTGAACTCTCCGCCCGCCTTGTCGTTGGTACCCGAAGCGCGGGAACCGCCGAACGGCTGCAGGCCGACGACTGCGCCCGTAGGCTTGTCGTTGATGTAGAAGTTGCCGGCTGCATAGCGGAGCTTGTCGGCGATGGCCTGGACAGCCATGCGGTCTTTTCCGAACACGGCGCCCGTCAGGCCGTACGGCGAGGTGCCGTCGCAGAGTTCAACGGCCTTGTTGACATCCTTGTCGTCATAGACATAGACAGTGAGCACCGGACCGAAGATCTCCTCTTCCATGCTCTTGAAGCGCGGGTTGGAGGTTTCGATGACGGTGGGTTCCACGAAGTAACCCTTGCTCTTGTCGCACTTGCCTCCCACGACGACCTTGGCATCCTTAGCCTTCTTGGCGTAGTCGATATAGGACTTGATATTGTCGAACGAAGCCTCGTCGATCACGGCGCTGATGAAGTTCTGCGGGTCGCAGACATCGCCCATCTTCACCTCCTTGGCGAACTCCTTGATGCCGGCGAGAATCTCTTTCCAGAGGGACTTCGGGGCATACATGCGGCTGGCAGCCGAGCACTTCTGGCCCTGGAATTCAAAGGCGCCGCAGAAAGCGGCCGTCGAGACATCCTTCGGGTCTGCCGAGGGGTGTACAAAGATGAAGTCCTTGCCGCCGGTTTCGCCCACGAGGCGCGGATAGCTGACATAGTGGCCGATATTCTCGCCCACCTGGCGCCACAGCGTATTGAAGGTAGCGGAGGAACCGGTGAAGTGAACGCCTGCCAGGTGCTTGGATGCGAAGATCTCCTTGCCGATCACGGAGCCCTGGCCCGGGATGAAGTTCACGACGCCGTCCGGCAGACCTGCCTCTTTGTAGATCTGCATCAGGTAGTAGTTGGAAAGGATGGCGGTGGTGGAGGGTTTCCAGACCGTCACGTTGCCCATCAGCACGGGCGACATGTTGAGGTTCGATGCAATCGAGGTGAAGTTGAACGGGGTGAGGGCGAATACGAAGCCCTCCAGACCGCGGTATTCCACGGTGTTGATCTGACCCTTTGCGCTCTTGGGCTGGAAGCTGTAGATTTCAGAAGCGAAGTGAGCGTTGTAGCGCAGGAAGTCAATCAGCTCGCAGACGCCGTCAATCTCAGCCTGATAGATGTTCTTGCTCTGGCCGAGCATGGTAGCGGCGCTCATCACGGCGCGGTACTTGGTGGAGATGAGTTCGGCAATCTTGAGCAGGATGGATGCGCGAACCGTCCAGTCGGTCTCGGACCACTGCTTGCGCGCCTTCATGGCTGCATCGATGGCCATCTTGACCTCTTTCGGACCAGCCTTGTGGTAGGTGGCCAGCACATGATGGTGGTCGTGCGGCATCACCACTTTGCCGGTATTGCCGGTACGGATCTCCTTGCCGCCGATAATAAGCGGGATATCCAGTTCAATCGATTTCTGGCGTTCCAGCTCCTTTTCGAGCGCAACACGCTCAGGCGAGCCCTTGAGGTAAGTGAGAACCGGCTCATTGGTCGGCATCGGGAAAGAATAAATGGCGTCTCTCATAGAATTATTAACGATTAAGAATTGTTTTCAAGAATTCGCTAAATTACGAAAAATCGTAAACAGTTTGCACGCATTATCGAATAACCTGTGTGAAAACCGGCGCTTTTTCTTCCTCGGCCAGCACATAGACCGTCAGGCCGTAGCCCGTAAAGCAGTATTCCACGCCGCCCGACACCTGGCGCGAGGCTACGGTTTCCGCCTGGGCATGAATCATGGGATAGTCGCCCACGGCGGCATCGAAGATAGCGGCTTCCTCTTCCGTAACCGGTTTTTGTTCAGGGAATTCGGGGAGCGGTTCGCACGTGCCTTCAATGAATCCGCTGCATTTCAGGAATCGGTCCAGTTCGGCCGGCATGGCCTCGATGCGCGCTGCCCGGACACCGTAGCCCGGAAGGATTTCAGAATCGCCCAGCCGCTCGGCGAGCGCCCGCTCGCTGGAGTCCAGTCCGCCGCTGCCAAAGGTGCAGAAGGGGACAATCTTCTTGCCGCTGAAGTCGGTCGTATTCAAGAGGGTAGCGATGGGAACCGCATAGGTTCCAAACCAGACGGGGAAGCCCAGGAAGATGACGTCATAGTCGCGGACATTCACCTGGAGGGGAGCAAGATCCGGATAGACGCCGCTCTCCATCTCTTCGCGGCTGCGCTCGATGGTGGCCATGAAGTCACCATCATAGGGATTGACCACCTGAATGGCCTCGATATCGGCCCCGAGCCGGGCCTGCAGTTCTTCGGCAACCGTTTGGGTCACGCCGGTTTGCGAGTAGTAGAGCACCAGCACTTTGGGTGCCTTGTGCTGGCAGCAGGAGGCCGCCAGGATGAAAGCGGTAGCCATCAAAAGAAATTTTTTCATAATGGGAGGAATTTTCGAATTACTACAAAGATAGCAATAATTGCTACCTTCGGGGAAAAATTCTGTCCCTATGAAACGCGATTACTTTGAAGGAGCCGACGTGGCTGTCACCGTCTGCGCAACCGACGGTACGATCCTGGATATGAACGCCAAATCCCGCAAGACCTTCCTGAAACCCGGCGATCCGGAGCTGATCGGGCACAACGTGCTGGACTGCCATCCAGAACCGGCGCGCACCATGCTGGCCGGGATGCTGAAAACCCAGCGCGCCAACGCCTATACCGTAGAGAAGGAGGGCGTCAAAAAACTGATCTACCAGTGTCCCTGGTATGATGACGGTGCCTATGCAGGATTTCTGGAACTATCGATTGTCCTGCCGGAGAATCTGCCCAATCGCGTGCGGAAGCCCAAAGAGACCCGTTAACGGCTGACCAGGTCGATTCGCTGGCCAAGGACCAGCCGCTCGCACCAGACGCTGGGCACAGAAGTGGCTGAGGCCGAGGGGGTGGCAATGGTGAAGGTGGCCGAATCTCCGGGCATCAGGGATCGCAGATTGAAGACGCTGCGGACCCCGTCCACGGCCGGAAAGGCGTCCTGATAGATGGGTGCGATTCCTATGTTTTTGATGGTCATCAGCGCGGACTCTCCCTCCTTGTAGGCGAAACGGGTGAGCTGGAAACGGTAGCCCATGGCCTTGGATGCCTCGATGATGCGCGCCTGCGATTGGTACGTGGGCTGCTCGTCGCCAATCAGGAAGCTCAGGTGGTACTGCTTGACGGCACTCTCGAACGTGCGCCCCTGGATACCCTCCTTGTCCAGACCATGCTGTAGGTCATCCTCAATGCAATAGCAGAATTCTCCGCCCGCCGGCGCTCGTTTGTACCGGTCCTTTCCAAATCTGGTCCAGTATTTCGCGTTGTATGAGTCGAACGCCTCGCATAGGATGGAATCGTCGTAGATGCCGAATCCGTATTCCTTCATATAACTATTAGACGCTACTGCAAACGGGCCATACAGGTACGACTCAATCGAGAGACACCATGGCGTTTCCTGGAAGGAATCCTCCATCTCCGTCAGCCACTCTTCATAGAACGCCTCGGATGGATAGGTGTGACCGCCGAGTCTTAGATGGAGCTGGTACTCGCTCCAAAAACCCAATCCGACCTCGATGAAAGCCACCCTGGGGTCACTGTCATAGCGCTCCGCGAGTCTGCGGTAAAAATCTATATGAAAACGTTGCAGTTCTTCGCTTCGCCAGTCAGGAAAATAGACCTCTTTTTGTTCTATCATTTCATGCGATTCCCCATAGTCCGGCAGTTGCTTGATATAATCGGGCACAGCAGACGGCTCTCCCGGGTAGGAATAGTAGAATCGTAGAATCACCTGGCGCTTCCGCCATGCAGCCTTGAAAAGAATCGCATCGACACAACTCCAGTCGTAGATATCCTTCTGCGAGCAGACATCGCTGAAGCGGATCAGCGCATATTCCAACTGAGTGCCGTAGTTGCCGTTTTCACAGTTTTGATTGTCCGTTCTCAGGGCGATACCGGTCATCGGCTGTACGCCGCACTCGCCGCTGTCGTATTCGATATCGGTGTAACCGTCGTCCGTGCCGCCCGGCTCTTCGCCGCCCTCGCAGGCAGTGACGAGCAGCGCCACAGTCATCAGATAGGAGAGAACCTTTTTCATAATCGTAGGCAAGTTACGGATTTTATCGATACCTTTGCGCGGGATGATCAAGAATATCGTTTTTGACTTTGGCGGCGTCCTGCTGGATTGGAATCCGCACTATCTGTACGACGCCTATTTCGGAGACCGGGCGCGGGCCGACTGGTTCCTGACCCACGTTTGTCCCATGGAGTGGCATACCCAGATGGATGCCGGACGGCCTGTCGCGGAGTGTATCGCGGAACGCATCGCACACTTTCCGGAGTGGGCGCCGGAGATTCAGCTCTACGCAGACCGCTGGCTGGAGATGATCCACGGCCAGATTCCCGGCATGGAGGAACTCATTCGGGAGCTGAAGGGGAAGGGGTATCGCATTCTGGGCCTCTCCAACTGGTCGGCGGAGACCTTCGCGCTCACCCGGCCGCATTATCGGATCTTCGATCTGATTGAAGGGATGATCATCTCCGGCGAGGAGCACATGGTCAAGCCCGACGAAGCCATCTTTCTGCTCCTGCTGGACCGCTTTTCCATCCGCCCGGAAGAGACGCTCTTCATCGACGACAACCCCGACAACGTCGCCGCCGCCCGCCGTGTCGGCCTCCACGCCTTCCGCTTCCAGAATGCAGAAGATTTGCGGCGGGAGCTCGAATCAATCGGCTAGAATGCGGTAGCGAGGGCCATCAAATCCAGGGTGATGCCCCCGTAGATGGCGTAACGGCTGAAGGTGCCGTTGATGCTGAACCACTTCAGAGGCTGGATGGAGAGGCCTGCTCCGTAGTTGAAGTGGTGCGTGCGGCTGCCCGGCGTTACCTTGTAGTCATGGTACATGGTGCCGCTACCTTCATCCCAGCTAATGTTGACGGAGGATCCGTCGGTGACGCCGTCGTTGGTCTGGCAGTAGCCCAGCATGGGGACGATGCGGGCCCAGGGCAGGATTGGAATCTGGTAGCCGGCGTTGATGGTGCAGGCCACCTTGTCGTTCCACTGGGTATCCGTAATATGGTGGTCGTATTTATGCTCCGGACCGGCCTGGATGAAGCTCAGTTGGACGCCATAGATTACGACATCCACGCCGAGGGCCAATTCCTCATAAGTGGTTGTCCAACCGGACATTCCGATATTGAAACCGAGCTCCAGCCGACCATTGTTGCTGGAGAAATCAAACCAATTCTGTGCTCCGGCGTTGAGGTTGACGGAGAGCGCGACGAGCGCGATAAGGAGAATCTTTTTCATGGTTAAAGTGCAAATTTTGCGTGCAAAGATAATAATTGTTAAATTCGTGATATCGAATCGAACGGAGTTGCCTTATGAAACGTTTGACCATTTTGTTGACCGCGCTCATCTTGACCGGCTGTTTGACCGGCTGCGAAGGGCTGTTTGGCCCTGGCAGCGATAATGCGCTGACCATCAGGCCCGCCGGTGCGTCCAAGGCAGAGACGCTTACCTATCCCATTAAATCCGTATTTATCGGGGGCGGAGTTGCAGACCCCGAACAGGGATCATCCCATAGGTGCCACATGTTCGAAGAGGCATTCACTGCATGCCCGGATGTGCAAAAAGTGACTGCCATCGTGGAAGTGTATGGGTTTCGTTTCAAAGGTGTAGAATATAAGAGTCTTGCGCAGGCTATCAATGAAATCTATATCAATGGACTTGATGAGGCATTAGGCCTTGGAACTAGACTCATCATATTCTTGAATCAAGGCAAGTTCGATGAGAATGACAACAGGGGAAGCAACGGGCTGATTAAAAGCGTTCGGATCGACTCCTATAAGGGGTCCTCTTACAATGAGGAAAAAAAACGTAAGAATAAAGATGCGGATATGCGGATTGTCATCACATCCAAAGCCGGAGATATCCTTAAGATTTGTTACACGCACGGCTATACTCCGTACGACGGGTACTTTTAGCAGAATCTAAAGAGTGCCGTTCTCACCGGGGGTTATCCCCATTGCCGCGTGGCAGATAAGCCCCTGGGAGACAGGCGAATGATGAAAATCGGTCAGCGTTTTTCGCCGACCGATTTTTACGTTTTCGCTGAGGTTCAATGGGTTAAGTGCCACGGGCCTGAGGTGTACGCGGTGGTGCTAACGGGGACCACCAAGTACAAAAAAGGGGGTAAAACGTACGCGGTGGTGTCGAAATTGCACCACCGCGTACAGTTGGAGGTCAGACTGCTTCTACAGGTATACCTGGCGACACCAGTAGGAGCACTTTTGTGAGTAAATGCGCTTACAGGTGCGCTGATTGAACCTGTAGGAGCGGCGGGGCGATGGAGATGTATTACTCACCGGGATTTCGTCGGCCTGCGGCCTCCGAGAACCCTTGCCGCTCGCCGCGGGGGGGCTCACTCACCGGGATTTTCTCGCGCCTGCGGCGCTCAAAGAACCCTTGCCGCTCGCCGCGGGGGCCCTCACTCACCTTCGGGATTTCTGCGCTTCGTAGCATCCCTCACTCACCTTCGGGATTTCGTCGGGCTAAAGCCCTCCGACATTCCTGTCTCCTCGCCGGAGGGGCCCTTGCAAAGATGGCAAAGGAAGCCAGACGGGCAAAGCCCGCCAGGCATTTTTTTGCGCCCGTCCGCCACTCGGAAAGCTGGCTTTCCAGATGGCGGGCGTGCACAAAAAAGCCGACCTTGAGGTCGGCTTCCTTTGCTTCTTTGCGGTGAGTGAGGGATTCGAACCCCCGGTACGGTCACCCGCACACCTGTTTTCGAGGCAGGCTCCTTCAACCACTCGGACAACTCACCGGGTTTGAGGACGCAAAGGTATAGCAACTTTTTGGTTTCCGCAAGAACTCCCCGATTTTTGTGGAAGCGCCCTCAGCGTGAGACTTTACCGATGTTGTCCTGTCTGCAGGATGGATTTGGCGATATTCATCATATGATCGGCGATTCGTTCGGCGTTGGAGGAGAGTTCCAGATACTGGGCTCCCACGGAAGGCGTACAGATGCCTTTTTCCATTCGGGCGATATGGCCCTCTTCCATTTGCTGAGTATAGTCGTCGATCTTCTCTTCAATCTCCTTGGCCTTGTCCATGGCGGAGAGGTCCTCGTTCTGGTAAGCCAGCATCGCGTTTTCATACAGCAGATGCAGAAGCTCTTTCAGCTGGCTGATTTCGTATTTGGCGTCGTCCGAGAACTGTTGGGAGGAATTGGAGAGGACCGTGGCGTACTCCACAATGTTTTCTGCGTAATCCCCGATCCGCTCCAGGTCCCGGATACTCCGGTAGGTAGTCGAGAGGTAGGCCCGGTCTTTTTCTCCGAGACCGCGCTCTCCGTTCAGCCGTACCACAAAAGCGATCAGCTCCCGATTGATGAAATTCAACTGTCGCTCGTCCCGCGCAAAGAGGTCTTTCCCGGTGAAATCCAGCTGCGTGGCCATTTCCAGGCTGCGGTCTACATTCTCCAGGGCGATGTCGGCCATCCGGAGGATCTCCCGCTTGACCTGACCGACGGCCACCGGCGGCGTGCGGAGCATGTTGTCGTTGACATAGTGAAGGGTAAACTCCGTATGGCTGGGCAGCGGTTTGTCGGGAAGAAGACGCTTGACCAAGGCGACGAGCGCGCTGGTCAGCGGCAGCATCAGGGCGACGGTCACCACGTTGAAAAAGGTATGGAACATGGCTAGTTGCATCTGCGGTGCGGCGGGGAAGAGCCGCTCGAACAGGCCTCCATACGATACGTCAAACCATCCCAGTCCCCAGGAAGCCAGCATAAAGAGCACGACGCCGGAGCAGTTGAAGAGCAGGTGAATGAGCGCAGTGCGTTTGGCGTTGGTTCCGCTGGTGACACCGGCGATGACGGCCACCACGCAGGAGCCGATATTGGAACCCATCGTCAGGAAGATGCCTTGGTCGATGCCGATGAGTCCCGTCACCACCATGGCCAGGGCGATGGAGGTCATCACCGAGGAACTTTGGATGATGGCGGTGAAGAGGGCGCCGAGCAGCACGAGCAGCAGCGGATTGCTGATTCCGGCGAGAAAGGTTTTGACCCCTTCGAGCGCAGCGAACGCTTTCATCGAACCGCTCATCAGTTCCAGACCTACGAACAACAAACCGAAACCGGCTAGGATGCCGCCCATTGTCTTGAACCGCTGGCGTTTGGAAAAGAGGCCCAAAAAGGCGCCGATGCCCGCGAGCGAGGAGAAGATGACGCTGGTAGAGACCGAATTGCCGCCGAACATACCCAGCGCCACAATCTGCGCGGTCACGGTGGTACCGATATTGGCGCCGTAGATGATGGTGGCCGCCTGGGCCAGGGAGATGATTCCGGCATTGACGAAACCGATGGTCATCACGGTCGTCGCGCCGGAACTCTGGATGGCCGCCGTGCCCAGCGCGCCGATTCCCACGCCCAGCATTTTATTGCCGGAGGCCTTTGCGAATAGCTTTTTAAGTCGTTCCGAGCTCGCGGCCTCCAGATTCGAGCTCATCATTTGACATGCGAGGAGGAATACACCGATTCCAGCGAGCAATGTCAGCAAAGAAGATAAGATAGCTGTTAAATTCATAAATACCGTTTTTGAAAGTCAGACTGTGTTATGATAAGGTCATAACCCTGGCTAAAGTCTGAGTCTGCAGAGGGTGAGCCACTGCCTTTCAAAACGGTTGGAGGTGGAAATGATTCCGACAGGGAGGCGGCGCGTTGCGGCTTCTGTCGGAGAAACGATGAATGGAGATGCCTGCGTTTGTTTCTGTTCGGACCGGAAAGCCCGGATGATCGCCTCTTCCTCTACGAGGTCGGTATCCTCACAGCAAACCTCTTGTGTCTGTGAATAGTTTACCGGGGGAGCATCTTCCGGCTGGATGGTCAGAAAAAAAGCGAGAAACAGCGCAAGAATCTTCATCAGATCGGGTTAAAAGTTGAGCGTCAGGCCGACTCCGTTGGCGGTGCGGCCGAAGTTGAGGGTCACCTCCGGCTGCGAGGCCGCGGGGGTGAGCGTCTCGTTGTAGCGGTTGACGATGGCGTTCATCTTCTTGCCGTTCTTCACGGTGGTCGGGATGCCGGCGATGATGCAGGCGGTACCGGCCCCCACGACGATGCCCGATCCGATGTACCACGGGGCAAACTGCTTGTTGAGGTTTTCCTCGAACTCCTTCATGGAATCCCCGGATTCGTCCATCGCAGCCAGCGGCGCCCCTAAGACAAAGACCAGGATCTCGACCACGGCGGCGCCCAGAAAGACCGCAGCGCCTGTGCCGGCTGCAATCGAACCGCCGGTAATCAGGCCGACGCCTTTTTTGCGGTTGCGGTTCAGCTGGTTCCACTCGTCGTTGTAGTCCACCCCGTCAATGTCGGAGAGGACATAGGCCACCTGTTCGGGGGTCAGTTTTACCTTGTTCTCTTTATCGAGCGTCTTCATGACGCCGCCCTTGCGCTTGAGCGCGCCATCCGGAATGCCCGGGTTGATGAACTGCGCATGGGCAGCCACCGACATCATTGCCAGGGCGAGAATCCAAAACATTTTTTTCATTTTACTTTCGCAAATTCTACGTCGGTCGCGGCGCGGGCTGCCAGACGGGCATCGGCGGAAGCGGCCTTGACATACTCTTTTGCTTTGTCGTTCTGGCCCTTGCGTGCCGAAATGACTGCGCGCATGTAGTTGGTCTTGGTGCAGTCGTGGCTCTCCAGCGTCTTCCAGGCTCCGTCGAGGTCCCCGTTCAGAATCTGGGCGAGCGCCTCGCTCGTGCCGCCCTGTCCTTTGAGGATCTTCGCAGCGTTCTTATAGTCACCCTTCCAGATGTTCAGGATGCCCTGGTTGAACTTGCCCTCGTCGCCGGCAGCCGTGAAGCAGCGCGCAGCTTCCTCGAGATTATCCTTGCGCAGGGCGATCACGCCGCGCAGGTTCTGTACCTTGGGGGTATTCGGGTCCTTCAGCTTGGCCAGATAGTTCTCGGCGCGGGCCACATCCTGGCCTTTCAGGCTGATGCAGGCAGCGTTGTATTTGGCGCGGTCGCTGTTGTATTTCTTGATGGCCTGGTCGTAAGCGGCATAGCGGGCATCACCCTTGACCAGCGTCGCCACGCGAAGCAGCGCGTCTTCGTCCAGTTCAGTGATGTTGTTCTCCAGCAGGTCCTTCAGCTCGGCTTCGGAGTAGTTGGTGTACTCCACCGTGGTGATGAAACGGGCACGGCGCAGCTCCGGCAGGATGCTGTTAGCCAGCGACTGGTAAACCGACGAAAGGTTGCGGATTTCGCGCTCGCGGACGTTCGGATCGCTGTACATGGAGAGCACGCGGAGAATCAGGTCGCGGTCTTCAATCGACGAGTTCTGCACCAGGTCGCGGAACCCTTCCCAGTCTTCACCGATGCTGCGGGTCTTGACCTCGCCGGTGTTGACCTTCTTGGTCAGCTTGTCAAATGCCTGCTTTGCGGATTTTTCGCGGTTGGTGGAGAGGTCGTTGTTGTGCTTCACGTCCCCTTCGGGCGATGCGTAGGCAATGATCTGGGTCCCTTTGACTTTGGAGCGCGGGTCGGTGGACATCTGTCCGATGATATCCACGAAGTCCTCCATGTCGTTGCTCTTGATCTGCGACTGACGGACCTCGGCGCTGTTGACCAGGTAGAGGATCTGGGCCTCCGCGGTCTCGGAGCTAATCTCTTCATATTCGTCCGGAATCAGTTCAAAGATTCCGTTCTTGCCGACCAGCATGTAGGTGGTGTTGGCGCCGTCTGCGATGCGGATATCGGCCGGATAGGTGTAGTCTTTCTTGCCGTCATTCACCTTGGCGCGGGCCACGAGCCGGCATTTTTCCATGCCGGGCACATAGCTGAACTGTACGTTCTCGCGGATGGTGGCGCCGTTCTTCTTGCTGACGGTCTTGAAGTTGTCTGCAATCTTTTCACCCTGATAGACAAAGGGTTCACCGGCCACCTCGCCGCCTTCGTAAACAATCACGGGGGTGAGAGTCAGGGTGTATTTCGGCTGGAAATAGTCAGCCGGGAAGGTCACCATCACTTCCGCCTTGATTTCACCCGCTACCACCTCGAGTACCTCGGGCGTGCAGTTAATCTGAATCTGGTCAGCGGCTTCCGCCATCTTGGCGGGATTGTTACAGGAGGCGAGCGCCAGAACGGCAATCATCAGCAGGGGAGTAAAGAATCTTTTCATACGTATAGCGTTTTATTTGATTCAACGTGACAGAAAGCAAATATAGTGCAAATATTCTAAAATTTGTAACTTTGCGGAATATGACAATTCAGGACATTAAGCAGCGATTCGGCATTACAGGCAACGATCCGGAACTGGAGCGCGCCATCGAGGTGGCCTGCCAGGTGGCGGGGACCGACCTCTCCGTACTGGTTACCGGCGAGAGCGGCGTGGGTAAGGAATCCATCCCGCAGATCATTCATGCCTTCAGCCCGCGCAAGCACGGTCCCTATTTCGCCGTGAACTGCGGTGCGATTCCCGAGGGAACCATCGATTCAGAGTTGTTCGGCCACGAAAAGGGTGCCTTCACCGGCGCGATCGATACCCGCAAGGGCTATTTCGAGGTGGCCACCGGCGGCACGTTGTTCCTGGATGAGGTGGCGGAGCTGCCCCTCTCCACCCAGGTCCGCCTGCTGCGCGTCATCCAGTCGGGTGAATTCATCAAGGTGGGTTCCTCCACCGTGCAGAAGACCGACGTCCGCGTGATTGCGGCCACCAACGTCAACCTGCCCAAGGCCATTGCGTCCGGCCGCTTCCGCGAGGACCTCTATTATCGCCTCAATACGGTGCCTATCACCATCCCGCCGCTCCGCGCGCGCAAAAGCGATATCCATCTGCTGTTCAAGAAGTTCGCAGCGGATTTTGCAGACCGCTACGTGATGCCGCCCGTGCGGCTGGAGCCCGAGGCCGTGCAGCTGCTCGAATCCTACCCCTGGCCGGGTAACATCCGCCAGCTGAAGAGCATCGCGGAGCAGATATCGGTGCTCGAACACGAGCGGCTCATCTCCGCGGCGGTGCTGCGCAAATATCTGCCCGATGTTCCCGGCAGCGCGCGGCCCGTCTCCGCTTCGCAGCCCTATTCGGACGTGGATTACAAGTCCGACCGTGAGCTGATCTTCCAGATTCTCTTCACTTTGCGCAACGAGGTGGACAGCCTGAAAGAGCGACTCTCCGGCACAGAGCCGGCCGGTTCACAGGAGCCCCAGTCCCGCTCGCTCATCATCCGGCCGGAAGATGTGCGCGACGAGATTCGGGAAGAGGTGCGTGAGGAGATCCGGGAGGTGGAGGCGCAGGAATCCATCTCCATCCACGATGCCAATACGGACCTGATCCGCCGCGCCCTGGGGCGCCACGGCGGCAACCGCAAAGAGGCGGCGGCCGAACTGGGCATCTCGGAGCGCACGCTGTACCGCAAGATTAAACAGTTTGAGAATAAGTAATATGCACTTTCGCCGACTTCTCCGCATCCTTCCGCTGCTGCTGGCCCTCGTCCTGACGGTCAGTGGCTGCTGGCTCTACTCCTTCAGCGGCACTTCCATCCAGCCGGACGTGAAGACCATCTGCATCGAGCCGGTGGAGAACAAGGCGATGAAGGTCAACCCGAGCCTGGCCAACAACCTCTTCGAGGCGATGTGTGATAAGTACAAGAAGCTGACGAAGCTCGAGCAGGTTTCCGACGGCGGCGACCTCTACGTGCTGGCCACCATCGAATCGTACCAGGTATCGGCAGCGGCCGTGACGGCCGACGAAGTGGCGGCGCTCAACCGTCTGACGGTCACCGTCAAGGTCAAGTTCGTCAACGAAAAGCACCAGGAGGACAACTTCGAAAAGAGTTTTGCCGCCTACGAAGACTATAATTCCGAAAACTCGCTCGATGCCGTGGAGGGAACCCTCTGCGACACCATCATCGAGAAGATCGTCGAGGATATTTTCAACGCCACAGTCGCCAACTGGTAGTCGCCATGGAAGTTTCCACTCTCACACTTGCCGAACTGGAACAACTGCTGGAGGAATATCCGTGGTTTACCCTTGCCCGCAAGGAATATGTCCGCCGGCGCCGCACTTTCGGCGAGGAGGAGTTGCGTGAGGCGGCCGCGCGCGCCGGTATCTACCTGCTCTCCCGCAGCGAGTTCTTCGACGAGATCACCGGACGCAAGGCACGCCCCGCCGTCGCGCCTGCGCCTGCGGCCGCACCGGTGCAGCTGACGCCGCAACCGGTGGCGGAGCCGGGCTCCCAGTCCGCTCCCGCACCCGCGCCCGAGGCTCCCGCCCCGGCTCCGGTCTCCGCGGCGGAACCCGCCGTCGAGCCCGCTCCCGCGGCCCCCGCGCGCAAGATCTATGTCGTGGGCGGCGACTACTTCGACAAAGAGGATTTCAAAGCCCTGGGCGAAGCGGGCAAAGAGATCGACAGCAAGCTGGCCTTCAATCCCATAACGGCTACGCTGGAGAGCATTTCAGCGCCGGCCGCTTCCGCTCCCGCCGCTCCGGCGGCCCCCTCCTCCGCGGACCCGGTGGCGGACAGCGCCGGGGAGCCCGCCTCGGAAACGCTGGCCCGCATCTACTCCGACCAGGGACTTTACGACAGAGCCATAGCCGTTTACGAAAAACTAATTTTGCTATATCCCGAAAAAAGTGCTTACTTTGCAGCCCTTATTGAAAAAACGAATAATATAAAACAACAATAAACTATGCACGCAGCTTATATTGTCATCTCCATCATCATCGTGCTGGCCAGCGTCCTGCTGACCCTCGTGGTCATCGTCCAGAACTCCAAGGGCGGCGGACTGGCAGCAAACTTCGCTTCCGGCAACCAGACCTTCGGCGTTCGCCAGACCGCAGACTTCCTCGAGAAGCTGACCTGGGGTCTCGCCGCTACCATCATTGCTCTCTGCATCATCGCCAACTTCGTGCTTCCGAGCAAGAAGCAGCAGAGTACCAGCACCCTGAAGCAGCAGCTGGAACAGACCGAGCAGCCCGCTACGGAATTCCCCGCCGGCACCCTCCCCATCGAAGGCGCCGCTTCCGAATCCGAGACGAAGTAATCCTACGGAGATCGTATAGGAAAGAGGATGGCCTGCAAGCCATCCTTTTTTGTGCCGGATTCTTTTGCGCCGGATTCTTTTACGTCCGTCCCATCTGGATACCCTGATTGGCAAATAAGTGCTGTTGAAAGGCCGCATCAGCTGCCGACGGCTCCGGGTACAGAAACAGAAAAAGGCTGCGCTCTGCAGCCTTTTTCCTGTACCCGGAGCCGGGGTCGAACCGGCACAGCCATTACAGCCACTGGTGTTTGAGACCAGCGCGTCTACCGATTCCGCCATCCGGGCGCGATCAGCGGGGACAAAGGTAGAGATTCTTTCGGGTTTTGCAAAAAATACCGTGGATAACAAAAGTGGTATTTATAACAAAACTGTTTAATTTTCGGCTGGCGTCGTGCCCGCGCGGGATTGCCCGGGAGACCTCCGGTTTTTTGTTAATATCTTGTGTATACAAGGACCTTCCCGGAGTTGTTTTTATGGGGTGTCAGACAGTACCTTTGTATCACCGAACGCCGCCCAAAAGGAGGCAAACCAGCCGGAATATAGACTCAAAACCCTGATTGTCAGTCGGATAACAGGGGGTGGCGTTTTCACCGGTGTTCGGAACGGAACGAGATACAGAAAGATAACCTATACCTATGGAACAAAACGACCTCTACATTGTCAAACGTGACGGCAAAAAGGTGCCGTTCTCCCTTGACAAGATTAAAAACGCCATTCGCGCCGCATTCCTGTCCACGGGCAGCTATGCAACGGAGGATATCGTCACCAGCATCCTGAGCCGCGTAAGCATTTCCCAGGGAATGTCGGTTGAAGAGATCCAGAACCAGGTGGAGATGTCCCTGATGGTGGAGAAGTATTATACGGTGGCAAAGCACTATATGCTTTATCGCCAGCAGCACACGGAGGATCGCGAAGTCCGCGACCGCCTCACCTTCCTGATGAACTACTGTGACGCCAGCAACGCCGCTACCGGCAGCAAGTACGACGCCAACGCCAACATCGAGAAGAAGAACATCGCCACGCTGATCGGCGAGCTGCCCAAGCAGAGCTTCATCCGCCTCAACCGCCGACTGCTCACCGACCGCATCAAGGAGATGTACGGACGCGAACTGGCCGACAAGTATCTCGAGCTGCTCAACAAGCACTTCATCTACAAAAACGACGAAACCAGCCTGGCCAACTACTGCGCCAGCATCACCATGTACCCCTGGCTTCTGCAGGGTACGATTCCCGTAGGCGGCAACAGCACGGCTCCAACCAACCTCAAGTCGTTCTGCGGCGGTTTCGCAAACCTGGTGTTCATCGTCTCATCAATGCTCAGCGGTGCCTGCGCAACGCCGGAATTCCTGATGTACATGAACTACTTCATCGGCATGGAGTATGGCCAGGACTATTGGAAGCATCCCGACTATATCGTGGACCTCTCCAAGAAACAGCGCTCGATTGACAAGGTGATCACCGACTGCTTCGAGCAGATCGTCTACACCATCAACCAGCCTACGGGTGCCCGTAACTTCCAGGCCGTGTTCTGGAACATCTCCTACTACGACCGCTACTACTTCGAGAGCATCTTCGGCGAATTCCGCTTCCCCGACGGCAGCCGTCCGGATTGGGATTCCCTGAACTGGCTCCAGAAGCGGTTCATGAAGTGGTTCAACAAGGAGCGCACCAAGACCATCCTGACCTTCCCGGTTGAAACGATGGCTCTCCTCACCGAGAACGGTGACGCAAAAGATGAAGAATACGCTGAATGGACCGCACAGATGTACGCGGAAGGCCACTCCTTCTTCACCTACATGAGTGACAACGCCGATTCACTGGCAAGCTGCTGCCGTCTGCGCAATGAAATTCAGGACAACGGCTTCAGCTACACCCTCG
>JAFSWO010000081.1 GCA_017450165.1 Bacteroidales bacterium
GGTGGTCCCGGCCGTTGAAATCGCATCCTGCGAGGCCTGCCTGGAAGCACGCGCAGAAGTTGTTTCCGGACAGTAAATGCCCTGCAGCCCGTCCGTGTCAAAGGCATCCAGCGCCAGCGGTACAATCCTGCCGTTCATCTCCAAGGACCTGACCTGAAGCTCCAGCCGGTCGCCAATCTTGCAGATGGCCGACAAATGCGTATTCGCCGGAATCCGCACCACGCCGTCCACATAATCCTCCAGCAGCCGCAGCGTCACTCTTTGCCCGCTTTTGAGCTTCTCATCTCGTACAAACATGCACTTGAACGGCCGCTTGGCCCCTTCATACTGAACGGCCGCATCGGAAAAGTTGTCATCCAACGATGAAATAATCCCGTCAGAGGAGCCGACGGCCGACAAATCAATGCTGGCTGGAACAGATTCTTCGCTCTGCTCAGAATGACTGTCACCCTGAACGGAGCGAAGGGTTTCATCCCCACCGGTCAACACATCCCGCACCATCTCGGCCCGCTGCCGGTCATACTCCAACCGTTCCTCCTGCGACAGAGGCCGAGAAGCCGAACCGCCACGGGCAGCCCCGGAGGTATGCCTGACCGGCGCCTCTTCCGAAGATGAGGGCGACACTCCGAATACCCGCTCCACCGAAGACCCTCCGGCAGTGGGCGCAGTTACCGCCGCAGACGGCCGCGAACGAAGCGAATCGCTCACCAGCGAAATCTCCTTCCCGTCATCGGCCCTGTCGGAAAGCATCTCAAAATACGCATCCGTTGATACGGAGCCCCGGAAAGCCTCGCTTTTGGACCCCGTCATCTTCTGCACCTCACCGTCCGGAATCGTCGCCAGTACGCTCTTATCGGCCGGCCCCTCTGAAGGGCGCCTTTGCGAAGCAAAATAATACACCCCGGCCCCTACAAACAGCACGCAGAGCCCGATGTATCCGTAAAGCATCATTTTCTTATTATCCATATTCTCAAAGAATTAGTGATAAACCCCTGTACAAATACCAGATGGCCGACGCCACCGTGAATTCGATGGCCAGGTACATCCCTATACGCACCCAGCGGTTGCCGTTCCGGATATCCTTTTTCATCGCTTCCTAGTCTCTACCAAATCGTTACGCAACACCTTACACTTCTCGATAATCAGCCCGTGCGGGTTCACGTCGCTTCGCCCTGCATCAATCAGCTGGCAGGACGACACAAAACTGTACTGCGAAACCGTGCTCTCCCGTACCACATACTGCCGGGCGTAGGTCTCAACCTGATAAGGATAGGTCGAAGCGACAAACTTCACCGAATCTACAATCATCTGCTGCGATATATTGGCCGATACCAGTCTCGCATAATAACCCTTCTCGGCCAAGTCCTGCGAATACTCCCAAGCCGAACGGTCGGCCAGGTTGAAAGCCCTGTCCAGATTCTCCTGAATCGTCTGCTTCTGCGGCGACAGGGTAAACATCAGTTCGTGAAAACGCGTCACATGGTCCCGGATTTCCAAATCCTTGGAAAGAATCGCATCCGTTTGCAGGGCCAGCAGCAGGCTCTTGCCCTGGTCCAGCACATAAATCTTAGAGCGCTGTTTCTCGGCATAGGAGAATGCGCAGGCGCCCACGACAGTAGCAAAAAGCAGCGAACCTGCCACTGCCACAAGGGTCAAAGAAGACAACCGCTTGAAGCTCTTCTCGATGTCTTTGGTCATTGATAAAATTTTACTCATGTCATTATAGTTTTGAAGCCACCATGGCCGCCTTTTCAGCGCTGGATACAAGGTTATGGTTAAGGTCGGATGCACCGGCACTGGAGATGACCCACGATGCCATGGACGGAATACCCAAAAGGCATATCAGAATCACCAGTTCCATCACAATCAGGTGAACGTTATAGGACCCCTTGGCCGATATGGGCGCGTTGTATAGCGCCACAATCATGGCCCCGGTGAGTTTGTAGTTCACATAGTCCACA
>JAFSWO010000082.1 GCA_017450165.1 Bacteroidales bacterium
AAACAAGTTCTACGGCGAATGGCTCATCAACGCTCAGGGTGAGGACGTCGTGGCCGGCATCCGCACCCCGAACCCGCTGAACGAAGCTACCAAGAACGATCACAACCGTCACCTGGCATCCCTCGAGACTGCCATGCCGGCTGTCTACAAGGAACTGGACCATATCCAGCAGAACCTCGAGCACCACTTCTCCGATATGCAGGACATCGAGTTCACCATCCAGGACGGCAAGCTCTGGATGCTCCAGTGCCGTATCGGCAAGCGTACCGGTATCGCCGCCCTCAACATGGCGATGGATATGCTCGACGAAAAGCTGATCGACGAGAAGACCGCCGTCATGCGCGTCGCTCCGAAGCAGCTCGACGAAATCCTCCACCCGATCCTCAATCCTGAGGCAGAGAAGAGCGGCAAGGTGATTGCCAGCGGTCTGCCTGCAGGTCCGGGCGGTGCAGTCGGTAAGATTTACTTCACCTCCGAGGCTGTCATCGCAGCAGCCGCACGTGGCGAAAAGGGTATCCTCATCCGTGAGGAGACCAACCCGGAGGATGTGGAAGGCATGCGCGCTTGCGCAGGTCTGCTCACCGCACGCGGAGGTATGACATCCCACGCTGCCCTCGTGGCACGCGGCTGGGGCAAGTGCTGCATCGTGGGTTGCGACGCCGTCAGCTTCGCAGAAGAGAACGGCAAGAAGGTGGTCGTCATCGCCGGCGTCTCCTATCCGGAAGGCACCGTGTTCTCGCTTAACGGCACCAAGGGTCTCGTCTATGCCAGCCAGATCGCTACGATGGACGCTACCGAGAACCCGCGCTTCATCAAGTTCATGCAGATGGTGGACAAATACCGCAAGCTCGGTGTCCGCGCCAACGCGGATAACCCCGAGGATGCTGCCAAGGCCATCGAGTTTGGCGCAGAGGGCATCGGCCTCTTCCGTATCGAGCACATGTTCTACGGCAAGAATTCCGAGGCTCCGCTGGCTAAGCTCCGCAAGATGATTCACGCCAAGAGCACCGCAGAGCGCAAGGCTGCGCTGGCAGAGCTCGAACCGTATGTCAAGGAGGCTACCAAGAAGACCAGGAAGGTCATGGGCGTCCGCCCGGTTACCTTCCGTCTGCTCGACCCGCCGTTGCACGAGTTCGTGCCGAAGTCCGCTGAAAAGCAGGCTGAACTGGCCAAGGAACTGGGCATCAGCGTAGAGGAGGTCCGCGAACGCGGCGAATCCCTCCACGAGGTCAACCCGATGATGGGCCACCGCGGCGTACGTCTGGGCATCACCTATCCGGAAATCAGCGAGATGCAGTTCAAGGCCATCTTTACGGCTGCTGCCGAACTGATCAAGGAAGGCGTCGAGTGCCATCCGGAGATAATGGTCCCGGTGAACGTCGATGTCAAGGAGCTTGACTTCCAGAAGAAGATGTGCGAAGCGCAGAAGGCAGCTGTCGAGGTCGCATTCGGCGTCAAGATCGACTACAAGTACGGTACGATGATCGAGATTCCGCGCGCTGCCATCCTGGCCGACCGCATGGCGCAGACCGCAGAGTTCTTCTCCTTCGGTACCAACGACTTGACCCAGATGACCTTCGGCTTCTCCCGCGACGACGTGGGTGCCTTCATGCCGGATTACCTGGCCAACAAGATTCTGCCGAACGACCCGTTCCAGATCCTGGATCAGAGCGCTGTGGGTTATCTCGTAGAACTCGGTCTGAAGGGCGGCCGCAAGACCAACCCGAACCTCAAGATCGGTATCTGCGGCGAGCACGGTGGTGAACCGTCCTCCGTCGCGTTCTGCCACAAGATCGGTATGAACTATGTCTCCTGCTCGCCGTTCCGCGTGCCGATCGCACGTCTGGCTGCGGCACAGGCTGCCATCGAGGAGAGCAAATAATCTACGATGGAGACCGCCAAACGAACAGGTAAACTGATTCCGCTGGCCCAGTGCAAGCGGGTTGGGGTTGTGCTCAATCTGGAGAACCCGGATCGCGCGGAGAGCGTCCGCTATCTGAACGAGGAGGCGGCGCGCTTCGGCTTTGCCATCGACTACCTGCTCGTCAATCCCTACAAGGTGGCGATCCCTCAGTGGGCGCTGCGCGACGGGATGACGGTCATCAACTTCAAAAAGGATTTCGACGGCGCGTGCCGGTTCATTACCGGCACCGCCGAGAAATTCTGGATTCAGGAGCGGGACTACCTGATTGCCTTGAGTGTCAACCGCTCCACCGTTATCGATGCCATCGTGATGGAATCCGCGGCCGGCTTCAAGATTGGCCGCGCCGGCTCCGACAGCGACCGCATCTACGACCTGACTGTCCGTATCGGCTGGAACGAGCGGGGCGAGAACCTCGCCGAGATTCTCCTTTCCAGCCTCAAGGTGCTTACGCGTGAAATCGACCAGAAGGAAGATGAAAAACACTGATCTTTCCGTCGGCTTCAAGGGGTTCCTGATGGGAGCCGCCAATGTGGTCCCCGGGGTCTCCGGCGGCACCATCGCCCTGATTACCGGCATCTATGCCGAGGTAATCGAAGCGCTCAACAGCCTGATGGTGGGTACCACCTGGAAAGCCCTCTTCCACGGGGAGTTCCGCAAGTTCTGGCAGTGCATCCACGGCCGTTTTCTACTTGCCCTGCTCATTGGTGTGGTGGCCAGCGTCTTTTCACTGGCCAAACTGATGACCTACACGCTGGCGCACTTTCCCGTGCAGACCTGGGCCTTCTTCTTCGGGCTGATTATCGCCTCCGCGGTGCTGATGTTCCGAGATATCAAGGGCTGGCGCGCAAGAGACGTCATATTTGCCCTGCTGGGTCTGGGCCTGGGCCTGCTGGTCTGCACCCTCTCCCCCACGCAGACGCCCGATTCGTGGTGGTTCATCTTCCTCTGCGGCGCGGTGGCGATCTGCACGATGATCCTGCCCGGTATTTCCGGCAGTTTCGTACTCGTGATCTTCAGCAAGTACGACTTTATGATGAATGCGGTGGCTCAACTCGATGTGCCTGTACTGCTGGTCTTTACAGCTGGCGGCGTGGCGGGTATCCTCGCGTTCTCGAAGTTCCTTCACTGGCTGCTCGGCCGGTTCGAGCGGCAGACCATGCTGGTGCTGCTCGGCTTCGTGCTGGGTTCGCTGGTCAAGGTGTGGCCCTGGTCCAATCCGGAGGCCATCCGTCTTTCTCAGGGGCTCGAAGCCGGCATGCCCTATGCGCCCCATATCGCGGCTGCAGTACTTTGGTGCCTGATCGGCGTTGTGCTCGTGCTGGGTATCGATTACCTGAGCCGCCGTCGCAGCTAATTTCCGCTTATGAAACGACTCTTTTTTACCCTGTTTGCAGCCCTTACTCTCTTTGCACTGAACGGCTGCCGCCATGAAGCTTCCACGCCCGACCTCGCCGTTGTGCCGAATCCCCTCTCGATGCAGGGTGGCGGCCGTGGCGTCCTTCTGCCCGAATCGGGCGATCCTGCCATTCTCACGCATGTCAGTCACGTCCTCGGCCCCGAGGAATACATCCTGGATACACGCCGCGGAAAGGTGCTGCTGACCGCCGGCTCCAAGGCGGGACTCTTCTATGGCCGTCAGACCTATGCGCAGATTCTGCAGCAGGTTCGCGCCAAGGGGGAGAATCTCATCCCGGGCTTTAAGATTCAGGATAAACCAGCGTTTGCCTATCGCGGCGCGCACCTGGACTGCAGCCGCCACATGTTTACGATCGAGGAGATCAAGACCTATATCGATATTCTCGCACTCCACAAACTCAACGTCTTCCACTGGCACCTGACCGACGATCAGGGCTGGAGGGCCGAGATTAAGAGCTATCCGCGCCTCACCGAGGTGGGCTCCATGCGCAATGAAACCCTTATCGGGCACCAGCGGACCATCGGCACAAAGGAGGCGCAATACGACGGAACCCCGCACGGAGGCTTCTATACGCAGGATCAGATGCGCGAAATCGTCGCCTATGCGGCGGAGCGTTTCATTACGGTGATTCCGGAGATCGAGATGCCGGGCCACGCATCGGCCGCGCTGGCCAGCTACCCCGAACTTGGGTGCCGCGGGGCGAATTACCCCTACCAGGTTCAGACCTGCTGGGGCATCTTCCCGGAGGTTCTCTGCGCCGGCAATCCGAATACGATCGTTTTCCTGAAGAAAGTGCTCGACGAGATCTGTGACATCTTCCCCTCGGAATACATCCATATCGGGGGTGACGAGGCACCGCGCATCGAATGGGAACAGTGCCCGAAGTGCCAGGCCCTGATGCGCCAGAAAGGTTTCACCCGCGAGGCTGAACTCCAGAGCTACCTGATTACCACCATAGAGAAGTACCTCGCCGAGAAGGGCCGGAAGATTATCGGATGGGATGAGATCCTGGAGGGCGGTGTCTCTCAGAGCGCTACAGTCATGTCGTGGCGTGGCGCCAAGGGCGGCATTGCCGCGGCCAAGCTGGGCAACGACGTGATTATGACGCCTAACAGCCACTTCTATCTGGACTACTACCAGACCTCCGACCCCACCGGGAACGGGGAGCCGCTGGGAATCGGGGGATGCCTGCCGCTGAGCAAGTGTTACGCCTTTGATCCGTACGACCAGCTGAGCGAGATAGAGCAAGCACAGATCAAGGGCATCCAGGCCAACATGTGGACCGAATACGTGGCCTCCTTCGACCACATCCAGCACATGATCCTTCCCCGCCTGGCCGCCCTGGCCGAAGTCGCCTGGAGCAACACCAACCGAACCTCGTACGAGGAGTTCGTCCAACGCCTCTCCACAGCCCTCCTGCCCCGCTACACAGCCCGCGGCTACCACTACGCTCCCTACGCCTTCGAGGGTATCGAATAACGTCGCCGGCCAGGGGCGCCGATGCCCCGGGCGCCAGCTACGGCTCCGGTGTTCCAGGCAGCCGGCGAGCCCGGGAGAAGGTTTTTTTGACAACTCGCCAAAAAAGAGATAACTTTGCGCACCCCGATGAGATTCCCATCCGGGTGCATGGCTCCGTAGCTCAGTTGGATAGAGCAACAGCCTTCTAAGCTGTGGGTCTTGGGTTCGAATCCCAACGGAGTCACGACACTCGGGACGCCGCGGCCGAAAGGTCGCGGCGTTTTGCACAAACGAGGCGCAACTCCAAGCTAGCTTGAGGTTGCGCCTCGTTTGCGCAAAACCAGCCGATGCGCGCTCTGCGCGCTTCGGGTCCCGGTTGTCGTAGGACGAGCCCCCGCAGGGGCCGGGATGCGTCGCGAAGTGACGCAATCCCCTTCGCCAAAGTCGCGGAGGGTTATGTGCCCTGCAGGGCTCTCTAACGCACATCGGCCTCCGCGAAGGGCCGATATCGGCCTGTCGCGGAGACCAACCACCCCTACAGCGGCCCCTAACGCCACTCCACCTCCGCGACTTTGGCGAAATCACTAGGGAACGTACTGCCGTATTTCGGTTTCGGGAAGACGAACGACACTGGCAAGCTGGCGACGGGTGAGTCGATGCTTTTTACGAAGTGTCTGAGCCAGAAGAACCCGTTCCGACGGGGTCAACCGCCTAGGGTCCCTTGTCCCGAACATGCTCTTACACTCATCACAGCAAACTCTTCTCGCTTCTCCGTCCTCAATGGCTATTCCCCGTTCATCGGCCATACGCGAAAGCATTTCTTCTTCTTTGTTTTTGGAGCTTGCAAGGAATACACGAAAACGGTTATGAGTTCCATAAATCGACTCAAATCGTCTGACATCCACGTAATTGGATGGGAGAATCAAACCGTTGCAAATCAGCCAATCGCCAGGGATCGAGTATGTTCTAGTATGAACGATCTTCTGGCGTTCAATCACAGTCAAATCTCGAAACTTAACCGGTTCGTGTAGCCTTCCTTCGTTGTCGGTTAACCAAATAGGGATAACATGTTCTGTACGGAAATACATGGACCCCGTTCCCCAGCGATAGTCGTAGGGCATCACCCGTTTCCCATCTTTTGTCGCCTGGATAATGGTATAGGCTGCTACATTCCGAAGATAGCGGTCATCATCTCCAATAGAATAGAGTTCGCCACGAAGCACATAATCTGCACCTCCTTCTCTCGTCTCCACTGCGTAATGGCGGCAGATAGTTTCTCAAACAGAACCTTGAATCGGGCGCATTGTTCGAGGGTTCCGTACAGCAAGATATGCGGATGGGTATCCTCAATTGAAAAAGAGACGACAATCGCCCCGCTCACAGCGGCACAAACGGCAATGATGTTGAATACGGCCTTGAAATCGGCCTCGCACAGAATAAAGTTCTGCGCATCGGCACCCTTGGCGCAATAATGATAGTAGTGGAACGCGTCCATCGTGGATTCTCCTTTGATTATTCTCTCGCCACCTTTCGATGAACGAATGTAGTTTGTAGGGTAAAGTTAAGTGATTCCCCCGTCACTTGTTTGATACAGGAGGAAGGATGATGAAGATTAATCGATTTTTAAAAATTATCTTTGCTGAAAATCTATTGAATATGAACCTGAAAGAAGCCATCATCGCTCGTCACTCTGTACGGCAGTATCTGGATAAGACCATTGAACCTGAGAAGGTTGCAGTTTTAAAAGAAAACATCGAACGGATCAACTCTGAGTCGGGACTGAATGTTCAACTCGTGCTCGAGGAGCCACGGTCGTTTTCTGCTGGATTATTGAAGTATGGGACTTTTTCAGGTGTGCGGAACTACTTGGTGATGGCAGGACGAAAGGGCGAAGATGTTTCGGAAGCGGTGGGATACTACGGCGAAGAGCTGGTACTCCTCGCCCAGACGCTCGGGCTAAACACCTGCTGGGTAGGTCTCACCTATAAGAAGATTCCCGGGACGTATGTCCTGAAGCCTGGCGAAAAGATTCATTGCGTCATCGCGCTTGGCTATGGCGTCAACGGTGGCGTTCAGCATCCGCTTCGCCCGCGTGAACGATTCTACGAGGCAGAGACTCCGGTCCCCGACTGGTTCCTGGCCGGAATCGATGCTGTCGTTCTAGCGCCTACAGCGGTCAACCAGCAGCGAGTCAAGTTTATCCTTAATCCGAATAACATTGTCGAGGCGAAAGGACTCAGGTCGCTGATTGGTTACGTGCGAATGGATTTGGGAATTGCCAAATACCATTTCGAGATTGGCGCCGCACCCGCTGTCTTCACTTGGAAGTAAATTATCGTTTTCGGATATTCTCATTCGGCTATCGGTTCTGGCTGTCTACTCGTTTAAGAGCTCTGACTGTCGGCGACCTCTTCTTCCTTTTTTTCCGCCAAAGTCGCGGAGGTCGATAGGCCCTAGAAGGGCCTGTAGCGAGCATTGATCTCCGCGAAGGGCCGATATCGGCCTGTCGCGGAGGCCGAACGGCCCTACAGCGCATCCAGAGGCCGCTCCTCCTCCGCGACTTTGGCGGCGACAATTCGGCGGGGCGACAGACACGGTGCGGCGGGCGTGGGCGGCGAACGCAGGCGACGGGCGTGAGCGGCGAACGCAGGCGGAGACGGCGAACGCAGGCGGAGACGGCGCGGACGGCCTGCCATTTTGTCAGTATTTCGTGGTTGGAACATTCCTTGCGAGTTCCGGGTAAAACGGTTTCCAAGGGAAACGTGATTCCGTTCGGGGAATCAAACCGGGGAACGAATCGGAAACAAAACCGGGAGTCTTCCCCCAGGAAACCCCAAGGAAACATAAAGTAAAGGAGGATCAAGAGATGAACAAGGAAAATCTGGAGCTACTGAACAAGTACGCCATCAATTTGAACGAGCGGGCGCGCACCGGCAAGCTCGATCCGGTCATCGGCCGGGACGACGAGATCCGGCGTGTGCTGCAGATCCTGAGCCGCCGCACCAAGAACAACCCGATTCTGGTAGGCGAGCCGGGCGTCGGCAAGACCGCTATTTCCGAGGGCATCGCGCAGCGAATTATCAACGGCGATGTGCCCGAAAACCTGAAAAGCAAGGAGGTTTACTCCCTGGATATGGGTGCACTGATCGCCGGTGCAAAATACCAAGGCGAATTTGAAGAGCGACTCAAAGGCGTGGTCAAAGCCGTGACCGAAAGCGACGGCGAGATCATCCTCTTTATCGATGAAATCCAC
>JAFSWO010000011.1 GCA_017450165.1 Bacteroidales bacterium
ACAGCAGAAGGATTTCACGAACTTCGCCGGTACCAAGGCCAAAACAAAGTTCTTGGGCAGCACCCGCGACATGAAATGGTATGCAGGCAAGGGCTACACGGTCTGCAGCGTACCCTATGGCAACGGCGCTTACCGGATGGTGATCTTCCTGCCCGACGAGGGGAAGCAGCTCTCCTCCCTGGTTGCATCGCTGACGCCGGAGGTTTGGGACACGACAATGCAGGGATTGTGCGAATGTGAGGTGACCTTCTCGATGCCGGTATTCAAGAGCGAATACTCCATGGACAAAATCTTCCAGGATGCGTTGGTCGATATGGGCATGCAATTGCCTTTCACCGGCTTCGCCGATTTCTCCAAGATTTCGGACGAGTCTGTCTACATTGACGAAATCCTTCAGAAAACGGCCATCGACGTATCCGAAAAGGGGACCGAGGCGGCTGCTGTTACGGCCATCGTCTATAAGAATACCTCCGTTTCGAATCCGGAGCCGCCCAAGGTTTTCACGGCGGACCGTCCTTTCGCTTACGCCATCGTTGAGCATACCTTCAACACCATCCTCTTCATCGGAATCCACGGCAAATAAGCCAGAGACAGGTTGTGCACAGTGTGCCTTGGCGCTTAACTGACTGATGCTCAGTCAGTAGCTTAAAGTGCTACCCCTCTTCAGCGGGGGTAGCACTTTAAGTATCTCGCAGTCCTACTGCGAGTTAAGTGCCAAGGCCAAAATCTCCGCACCGCTGCGTCAGCGGTTGCCTTTGGCGCGGTTGTGGGTGCGGCAGAGCATCTGGCAATTGGAGAGGTCGGTGGAGCCGCCGCGGGACCAGGCGGTGACGTGGTCGGCGTCCATCTCGGCGAGACGCCAGATGCGGGTGCGATTGGCATCGTGGCCGATGGCGCAGTACGGGCAGTTGGAAACGCCGGCCTTTTCGGCGGCCTCGGTCTGGGTGGCGTAGACCGTGCGCTTGACGGGCTCGTCAAAGACGCGGACGTTCAGCAGGCGCGGGTCCTGGCAGTCGCCCAGGATATATTCGTAGATTCCCCGCTTCTCCTTGACGTAGAAACTCTCGTACAGTTCCCGGACCTTGGCCGCAACGGCCGCGGGATCGTACGCCCTGGTATGGTATTTCTCGTAGAGTTCGCCCCACTTCAGCCCGCACATCTCCTTCTCGGGAGCGATATCGAACACAGATGTAATCCAATCGATTACCGAAGTAAAGTAGGCCTTCATCTCCTGGATGTTGTCGTCATACCGGTGCGCGGCCATATACTCTTCCGTATGACCGCGGCTTACCCAATCCAGCGCTGCCGCCAGAAAGTCCTGCCGCTTGGCCGTGCCGGAGAGAAAGCAGTTCCACTTGTTGATGTTGGTATTGTTGGAGTTGCTGAACTCCTCTTTGGCGCGCGTCACGAACGGGCCGGAGTAGACGGCGTTCAGCGTCTCCTGCGTGTTCAGCGGAATGCCGACGATGTTGATGGTCCGGAACCAGTCCTTGATCTCCTTCTCCGTGCCTTCGCAGACATAGATGAGCAGTTTGGTATTCAGGAACTTTTCCTGCTCGTCCGGGTTCAGCGCGCTGAAATACCACGGCCGGCCTTCGGCATCGATCCAGGCAAACTTCTCTGTGAGGAAGCGCCCCAGCGACGTGATGCGTTGCTGGCCGTCCAGCACCTCGTACCGGTCTTCGCCCACTTTGGAGAAATAGATAAGGCCCAGCGGATAGCCGTTCCGGACAGACTGGATCACGTCTACCTCCTTCTTGCCGCCGTTCTCGGCGTACAGGTAATGGCGCTGGAACTCCGGCTGGATGGTCAGCCGGCCCGAAAGGCCGTACAGGCCCTTGCCTTCGTATTCATTGTACTGGAACCCTTTGCAGATATCGCTGATGGTCCAGTCCTGATAAAGTGTTGCTATCATACTCGCTGAATTAGTATTCGTTGATATACTTTTTCGAGGCTCCCATCCTCTAACTTGACAACTCCTGAAGCATTTAAATCATAAGTGCCGGGCTTTCCGAATTTGTTGCGATATGCAGCTCTACATTCTTCTGAAGAGTAGATACGCGTTTTTAATCCGTACAGATCAAGATTCTCACACATACCTACTATTCTGAATTGCTCAGGGCAATACTTGTCAAGGAATGAGATTGGAACGCCCATCATTCCGGAATAATCTTCTGGGATGGAATCTGTAAATGGTATTTCAATAGCGTTATAGTTGTCGTATGTTGTATACCCTGTATTTCTGATTTCCTTGTGCCTACTATATCTGATATTGTCGTGCATGGACATTAAGCGCAGGGGTTCGTGGCGCACTCCGAACTCAATGTTTGTGAACCACCGAACACCGGGGACTCTGATTAAGCCTTCTCTATAATCGTGAGAATTGAAATAACTGAGCGAAGTGTCAATTTCATATGGAGCTGTAAAGTAGCCAGCTCCACGGATGAAGGGATTATGAGTCCAAATCTTGTTGTCTTTGATGAGAGGAAAAATCTCTTTATATGTGATTGCGTTTATATTACCGATTACGGCGAATTGTTTGTGTGCATCTAAAATCCACGCTATAAACTCCCGGAATAGCGAAAAAGGCGGATTCGTCACAATGATATCCGATTCGTCGCGCAACTTGCAAACCTCCGCGCTGCGGAAGTCCCCGTCGCCCTCCAGATAATGCCACTCCAGATCATCAATGTCTATGCGGCCGTTTTGGTTGGTGTCCCGCGTGAGCTCGAAGATCTTGCCCTTGATCCGTGTCTTGTCCATATCGAACCAGGGACTTTCGGTCTCGAACAGGGTGGGCTGGTAATCTTTGTACTTCTTGCTCTCCACGGCATAGGAGGTGCTGATGAGCCGTTTCAGGCCCAGCCGCTCGAAGTTCTGGGCAAAGAACCGCGTGAAATTGCTCCACTCGGGATCGTCACACGGAAGAAGAACCGTCTTGTCACGGAATGTGTCGGGGTTGTACTCCAGATATGCGTTGACCTCCTTCTGGATATCCGCATATTGGGTGTAGAACTCGTCATTCTTGGCGCTCTTAGCCGCGCCAAGATTACTGTTGTTGGCCATAAGCTGCGCTTCTTACGGCACTTGCGACTTACCCTTAACGCAGCAATCCAGGGCGCAAAAAAGGCATGGACTTTTCCAATCCATGCCCGCGGCCCTGAGAAAGCCTTGTCAACAGATAAGTCCAGTCCACGCCAAAGCGCAGACATTCACTGACTCATCCGGGTTGACTGTTGAAATTTCTCAGGTTTCGGGCAACCGAATAGGTAGCAAATGCTAATTCAATATGTCTTTGCAACAAAGTGTTGCTTCCTTGCTTCTGCAAAGATAAGAAATATTATGTAAGTGTTGTAGCGGCTGGAAGAAGAGGCGGAGCACAGGGCGCCTTCCGCGCCCGCGGAGCCGTTATTTCGCCAAAGTGGCGGCGGCAGATGTGCCCCGTGAGGCCCTGGGGAAGGGGTATTGCGCCGCCATTTTGGCGAAAAAGAAAAACGGGAAAGAGCAGGGGGGAAATCCCAATTTGTCGTAACTTTGTCGAAAAGAAAACGACTTTGATCATGACCGATTTTGCTGCCATCGACTTTGAGACTGCAAATGAGCAGCCGAGCAGCGTTTGCAGCGTGGGTGTGGTCATCGTACGGGGCGGGGAGGTGGTGGACACCTTCTACAGCCTGATTCACCCGGAGCCGGAGTATTACCAATGGTTCTGCCAGCGGGTGCACGGGCTCTCGGAAGCGGATACGGACGATGCACCTGTCTTTCCGAGAGTCTGGGCGCAGATTGCGCCGCGGATCGATGGGTTGCCGCTGGTGGCCCACAACGCCCGCTTCGACGAAGGATGCCTGAAGGCCGCATTCCGCGTCTATCAGATGGATTACCCCGATTATCGCTTCTACGATACGCTGACCGCCTCGCGCCGCTGCTTCGGGCACCGTTTGCCGAATCACCAGCTGCAGACCGTGGCGGCCGCCTGCGGGTTTGACCTAACGCGGCACCACCATGCCCTGGCCGATGCTGAGGCCTGCGCCCGCATAGCCCTCGAAATCCTCTGATCGCCAGACTGGGATACAGAAAAAGGGTGGCCGAATCTCGGTCACCCTTTTTTTGACGCGTCTTAAATTGAATTAAGCCTGCTCGATAGCGCCCATAGGGCACACACCTGCACAGGTACCGCAGTCGGCGCAGAGGTTCGGGTCGATCTTGTAGATGTCACCGGCGCTGATAGCTCCGACAGGGCACTCGTTGATGCAAGTACCGCAAGCAACGCAGTTGTCAGTGATTTTGTAAGCCATGGTTTATTTGTTTTTTAAAGTAGTCCGGCCCCGTCGCGAACGGAACCGGACTGCAAAGATGCATCTTTTATGATTAGTAACCAAAAATATCTTCGAGGCTCACGCGACGGATCGGGCCATACTGCTGCAGGCTCTTGAGATCCAGATCTTTCTCGCGGCCGAGGATGCAGATCGTGTAGGGACGGCCCTTCACGTTTTCCTGCTGGAACTTCACCACGTCGTCAAGCGTGTAGCCCGGAACCTTCTCGAAGACGAGCTTGTTGATGTCTTCGGTGAGGCCCAGTCTGCGTGCGGAGAGATACGACCAGAGGACGTTCTCCTTGACGGTGCGGGTGGTGCGGATGTTGGCGATGATGTTCTCCTTGGCGAGGTTGAAGGCACCTTCGGAGACGGGCATTTCGTTGATGATCTCATCGAAAGCGGTCAGGGCGTCGATCAGCTTGTCGTTCTGGGTAGCGATGAAGTTGGTGTAGTAGAGGGTGTGGTCCATGTCGCGCGGCAGGACGTAACCGGCGCTTGCCGAGTATGCCAGACCGCGTGCCTCACGCATCTCCTGGAAGACGATGGCGTTCATGCCGCCGCCGAAGTATGCATTGTAGAGCTGGATCATCGGAACCTTCTCCACATCGTAGGTCTCGCCCAGGTTGGAGACGGAGACCAGATAGAGCTGGTTGGCATCGTAAGGAGCGATCACCACACCATTCTTCTCGGTGCGCGTGTATGCGTACGGGTTGCCGCTGACGACATCGGCGAGAGTTTCCGGGCAACGGTGGTTGGCGTTAATCTCGTCAATGATCTGAGCTTCGGTGAGCGGACCGTAGTAGAGGATCTCATGCTTTGCACTGAATAGGTTGTGGATCTTTTCAAGCAGTTCGGCATCGGTCAGTTTCAGGAGGTCGGCGTTGGAGAGCTGGTTGTCTACAGGTTTCTTGTCACCGTAGATCGCCCACTCGCGCAGGCGGGAGAAGCAGCCGCGCTGGTTGCCCTTGGCATTCTGACGCTCCATCAGGGTGTTGGCCTTGAGCATCTGGAGTGCCTGCGGGTTGGGCTGTGCCGTAGCGATAAGCTCTTCGAGGAGCAGGAGTGCCGGCTCCATGTTTTCTGCCAGACCGCTGAGGGTCACATAGGTGCGTTCGCCGGTGCAGGAGACGTTTGTCTGGCAAGCCATGCCGTAGAAGGCTTTCTGGATCTCTTCAGGGGAGAGGGTTTCGGTGCCGATATAACGGACATATTCAGATGCGAACGGGAGTTTGTTGTCCGCATAGCTGCCGGTCTCGAAGAGGAAAGTCAGCGAGAAGGTTTCGTTGGTGACGTTCTGCTTGTAGAGTACGGGAATGCCGGATTTGGCCTCGAGTTTCTTCAGATCGTGGTTGTAGTCCACGAAGACCGGTTCGATGGGCTTGACGACCGTGTTCTGGATTTCGGTCAGGAAGTCGCTGACAGCGTCACGGTTGGTAAAAATCGGAGTGATCGAGGGCTTGGGAATACGGGTGTCAGCCGGGTCTTTCTTCTGCAGTTTGTTGACCTGCACGTAGTTGTTGCCGAAGTTCTCGTTGGCGAAAGCCACCAGTTCGTCCTTGGTGACGGCTGCCACCTTGTCGATACGGCCGATAAAGTCAGCCCACTCGATGTCGTTGATGAAGCAATCCACCTCTGCGCTGACCATGCTGCTGGAAGATTCCATGGCGCGGGTCAGGTAGAGTTTCTTGTTATTCACGATGGCCTTGAGAAGATCTTCGTCGAATTCACCGCGTTTGATCTTCTCGATCTCGGCGAGCGCGATATCGCGGACCTCGTCGAAGCTCTGGCCCTTCTTGGGCTCTGCCATCACCATAAATGCGGAATAGTCAGCGAATTCCCATGCGAAAGCGGCCATGCCGAGGGTTTTCTGCTGCTGGTTGACGTCGAGGTCAATCAAACCGGCGGTACCGTTGTAGAGCACTTCGCCGAAGAGGTCGAGCAGATAGGCCTTCTCATCGTTGGCACCCGGGAAGCGCCAGCCAAGGGTCAGCGAAGGAGACTCGAGGCCGAGAACTTCGGTAACGATGGGTTTCTCGATGGGCTTTTCAGGCTCGAATTCCATCTTCTTGAGGTTCGGGTTGGGTTTCATGCCGCCGAAGTACTTGTCCACAATCTTCACAGCCTTGTTCGGGTCGAAGTCGCCCACGAGGCAGACAGCCATGTTGTTGGGGACATACCACTCGTCGTGATACTTCTTCACGTTGGTGATGGAAGGGTTCTTCAGGTGGTCACCCCAGCCGATCACCGGCGTATGGTAGGTGTGGTTCTGGAAGAGGGCGCCGGTCACTGCGTTGATGATCTTGCGCTGATCCTGGGTCGCGCCCATGTTGTACTCTTCGTAAATGGTCTCCAGCTCGGTGTGAAAACCGCGGAGCACGCAGTTCTCGAAGCGGTCTGCCTGAATCTTCGCCCAGTTTTCAATCTGGTTCGAAGGAATGTTCTCCGTGTAGCAGGTCACGTCGTAGCTCGTGTAAGCGTTGGTGCCGTCGGCACCGATGGCGGACATCAGTTTGTCATACTCGTTCGGGATGGCAATCTTGGATGCCTCGTAGGAGATCGAGTCGATCTGGTGGTAGATGGCTTTGCGCTCTGCCGGGTCTTCGGTCTGACGATAGACCTCGAAGAGAGCCTCGATCTGATCCAGCAGCGGCTCTTCGGCAGCGTAATCCTGGGTACCGAACTGCTTCGTACCCTTGAACATCAAGTGCTCAAAATAGTGCGCGAGACCGGTGGTCTCCTGCGGGTCGTTCTTGGAACCGACCTTGACGGCGATGTGCGCGTCGATACGGGGTTCGTCTTTGTTGACGATGGTGTAGATCTTCAGGCCGTTGTCCAGCGTGTAGATGCGGGCGCCGGTCGGGTCTCCCTTCACCGTTTCATAGCTGTAGCGGCTGCAGGAAGCGGCCAGCACGGTGAGGGCTACCATCATGACAATCTGGAAAAATCTTTTCATTTGTTTGGGTTTATGAATGAATAAATTGGATTTTGGTACAAAAATAGAAAACTGTTTCTAATGAATAAAACTTATCTTTGTAATTCTAACTATCGTTAGACTGAATGAAAATGGGAAAGGTTGCAAAGATCATGCTGATTTTTTGTGTGCTGATTTCCAGCGCGCAACTCCGGGCCGACGAACCCCGCTGGTATCCGGAGGAGCAGGTGCTCTCTTTCGTGGGGGGCAAGGTCTTTGACTTTGGCGATATCCTGCTCTCGGACGGCCCTGTAAAGTGCTCTTTCGTCCTCAAGAACATCGCCGCTTTCCCCATCACCATCCACAATATCATCTCCTCCTGTGGCTGTACGACGCCCGTCTGGCCCCGGACCCCTGTCGCCCCGGGTGACAGCGCCACCATCTCGGTGACCTTCACCAACGACCAGGGTCCTTTCCCGTTCGACAAAACCCTGACGGTTTATGTCTCCAGCCTGCAACGGCCGGTGCTGCTGCATGTGCGGGGTGTCAGCCACGAGAAGAACAAGAGTCTGGACGACCGTTTTCCGGAGCATCTGGGCGCGCTGGGTCTGCGGACCCTGGAGGTGAATCTGGGCAATGTGGAACAGGGAAAGGCCAAGGCGGAGCGGATTTCCGTGGCCAACCTTTCCGGCGAGCCGCTCCATCTGGAACTGGTGGATGTCGACCCGGGCCTGACCTTCTCGCTTTCCGTCGATCCGATTCCACCCAAGAGCACGGCCACGCTGGTCGTGTCGTTCGATTCACGCCGGATGAAGGCGCCGCTCTGGGGGCGTCAAACTTTCCGTGCCCGCTTCAACGTGGCCGGCAAGAAGTATTCCAACTCGCTGATGATCCGCGCTTTTCTGCGTGATGATTTCTCGAGCCTTACCGCCGAGGAGGTGGCTGCCGGCCCCAAGGCCACGGCCACGATGAGCTACTTTGAATTTGGCGAAGTGGCGGCCGGCACCCACGTCGATGCCCGCTTCCAGATCAAGAATACGGGGCGCAGCGACCTTCTAATCCGCACCGTAGAATTTGAGAGCGGGGAGGGGGCCAGTGGTGCTGCCAAGGTGGAAACCCGCTGTCCGCTCACCATCCGTCCGGGAGCAACGGCAACGCTGCGGGTCTCGCTGGAAACGGCGGGCCTCAAAGGCGAGGTGCTGGACGTGCTGACGCTTGTCACCAATGCTCCCTCTAAACCGCTGGTCAATCTTTTCCTGACCGGCTACGTCAAACCTGCAACCGCTAAGAAATAATGGAAAAACCCGTTGCACACCAGGGCGATTTCTTCCCCGACTACGACAACAAGGACAGCAGTCTGATTGTCAACGAAGGCGTCAAGCAGCCGCCCATCATGAACCCTTACGTCAAAAAGTTCTACCGGAAGAAGCCTGAGATTCTCTCTGTAGATCAATATATGGAAGGTATTACCTCCGGCAATACGACCATCCTCAGCCAGGCCATCACGCTGGTGGAGAGCTACCTGCCGGAGCATCGCGCCGTGGCGCAGGAGATCATCCGCCGCTGCCAGCCCATCTCCGCCGAACGCCGTTCGATGCGGATCGGCATCACGGGCGTTCCGGGTGCGGGCAAGAGCACCTTTATCGAGGCCTTCGGATCGTATCTGACCTCGCGTGGCCACAAACTCGCCGTGCTGGCCATCGACCCGAGTTCCGAGCGCACCAAGGGCAGCATTCTGGGCGACAAAACCCGCATGGAGACCCTCTGCCACGATCCCAACGCCTTTATCCGCCCCAGCCCGAGTGCCGGTTCCCTGGGTGGTGTGGCGCGCAAGACGCGGGAAACCATCCTGCTCTGCGAGGCGGCCGGATTCGACACGGTCTTTGTGGAGACGGTGGGTGTTGGCCAGAGTGAGACGGCCGTCCATTCCATGACCGATTTCTTCCTGCTGCTCCTGATTTCCGGCGCCGGCGACGACCTGCAGGGCATCAAGCGCGGCATCATGGAGATGTCGGACCTGATCAACGTGACCAAAGCGGATGGTAACAATATCGAAAAGGCTCAGATGGCGCGCGTGCTCTACGTCAACGCGTTGCACCTTTTCCCGCCCACCGAATCGGGCTGGGTGCCCACCGCAGTCACCTCGTCGGCCGTCACCAAGGCGGGCCTCGACGAAATTCTGCAGAAGATAGAATCCTATTTTGAACTGGTGCGCGGCAACGGCTATTACGACAAGCGCCGCCGCGAACAGGCCCGCTACTGGATGTATGAAAGCATCAACGAATCGCTCAAGGCCATGTTCTACGAGAACCCCGTCATTGAGAAGTTATTGCCGGAGTACGAAGAAGCGGTGCTCGAGGGCAAGCTGGAGTCCTTCACCTCCGCTGCCGAACTCATTGATAAATACAAGGAAAACAGCTGATGGATTGGCTTGACATTGTTTTGGATACGCTCCGAAACGGATTGCTGGTCACCGGTCTGGTGACGGTGATGATGTTGCTCATTGAATATCTCAACGTGCATACGCAGGGACGCTGGTCGCGCAGCCTGCAAGGTTCCGGGCCCAAACAGGTGCTGCTCGGCGCGCTGCTGGGCATCATCCCGGGCTGCATGGGCGGATTTGCCGTCGTTTCGCTCTATACCCACGGACTGGTGAGCTTCGGCGCGCTGGTGGCGATGATGATCGCCTCCTCGGGCGACGAGGCCTTCGTGATGCTGGCTGCCATTCCCAAGGAAGCGCTGATTCTCTCGGGCGTGCTGCTGGTGCTGGCCATTGTGGTTGGCTTGATTGTGAACCTTTTCTCCAAGAAAAAAACTGTAGCGGCCTGCGACCAGCCCTACGAGGTGCATTCGTGCGACGAGCATCATCATGACGCGGAGGGCCACTGCGCCCCGGATGCCGACTGCCCGCACGCCAGCCTCCGAAACCTGAAACACGCCTCCTGGCAGCGCATCGTGCTGCTGCTCAGCGTGCTCTTCTTTGCGCTCGCGCTGGCCTTCGGCTGGCTGGAGCACGAACACGAAGAGGAGGGGGCGGAACATGCAGGACATCTGGCTATCCTCGATGAGTACTGGCTGAACCTGCTCTTCGCCGTCATCAGTCTCTTCGTGGTCTGGGTGATTGCCACCGCCAAAGAACATTTCGTCCATGAGCATCTCTGGAACCATGTGATTCGCAAGCACTTGCTGCGCGTCTTCTGCTGGACCTTCGGTACGATGCTCCTGATCAATATCGGCCTGGAGTTTTTGGATATCGAGGCGTTCGTGAACAGCAACGGCTACATCGTGCCGTTGATGATTCTGCTCGCCGCTCTGATCGGAATTATTCCCGAATCCGGTCCGCACCTGCTCTTCGTGACCCTCTTTGCGACCGGCGTGGCACCCTTCTCGGTGCTGCTCGCCAGCAGCATCTCGCAGGACGGCCACGCCGGCCTCCCGCTCCTGGCGGAGAGCAAGGGCGGTTTCCTGAAGGCCAAACTGGTCAACGTGGCCATCGCCCTCGCTTGTGGATTCGTCCTCTATGCCTTTGGATTATAACAATACCAACCATACTATGAAAACACTAAAAATCGCACTGGCCATCCTGCTCTTTGCAGCGGCACCTGTTTTCTCTTACGCACAGGAGAATACCCTCCTGAAACCGGTCATCGAAATCGTTGAAATCGAAGTCAGCAACAGCGATATCGAGATCTCCATCTTCGATATGCCGGAAGGCGATCAGCACAACTATTTTCTGGATCTCGGGACCCTCGGAATCGGTGATGCCTTCCTCCAGCTGCATCTCGATCCGCTCTCGCATCTCTTTATCTTCCTGGGTAATACCCTTGCTGAAGCGCAGGATGCCGTGGATGACCTCAAGGCTTTTGCCAAGCAGCCTCACGGCACGACCCGTGAGATGGTCGGTACCCTCTCCATCGCCAATCCACTGACCGGCACCCCTGAACCGCTCTATCTGACGGTTCGCAAGGGTCTGTTTGCGCGCGTTGTGGAATTCTGTGTCCAGCGCAACGGCTATATCCGTTCCACCTGGATTCCCAAGAGCGATCTGGGCTCCGCCGCTTCCAGCCTGAAGATTTACCGGAAGCTGCACAAGAAGCAGCCTTAATCAGGAACGTTGCAAAATAATAATAACGGGCGCCTCTTGCGTGGCGCCCGTTCCCATATCCAATCAGATGAAATGACTACTCCTCCGGGTTCTTGGAGTGGTAGTAGTCGAGCGGCTCACCGTTGATGGCAGCCTGGGTGTGGTTCATCCAGATCTGGCGGATGGTGGGGAGTTCGAGAAGACCCTTTTCGATCATCGTCTCGTTGTTGCAGGTCAGGCCGGAACCGGTTGCGCCGAAGTAAATCTTCCAGCTGCAATCCTCCACTTCACCTTCGTCGTTTGCTTCTGCCTGGAGGTCAGCGAAGGTGTAGTTCTTGCCCTCGAATTTTGCGGGCAGGTCGTCGCCGGCCATGTCGTTGTGACCGTGGTCACCATCGATGGACATCAGCGGGTGGAGATAGAGTTTCTTGCCGCCAGTGGTCTTTCCGGCAGCCTGCATGCGTGCATAGACGTGCGGTTTGAAGTTTTCCATCATGTCCACGGTACCGACAAAGTAGTTCGGGTTGATGGCTTGAAGTGCCGTTTCGAGCTGGGTGTAGCGGACGTTGGCCTTGTAGGTGTCATAGGAGTCGGGGTTGCCGTGTCCCATGAAAGCGACGAGATCGTTCGCAGCCTGGGTCTTGTAGAGGTTGTTCAGGGCAGCGGCGACGGCCGGAACGTCAGTGTCCGGATCCTGAAGGAGGGGAACGCCGAGTTTGAGGACCACCTTCGACAGGTATTCGTCGTCGATGTCACCGTTTGCGTTGTTGGCGAAGTCCTTGATGTAGTTGATTACGCGGGTGTACTCCTCGCCCGGGATCACCTGCAGCGACTGGACGACGATCTCGCTGTAGGTTACGCCTTTCTGTGCGAAAGCGGTAAGCCAGAACGGCGGAGCGTAATAGTTGCGGATCTCGGCGCCGGCAGCGGCGTTTTCGCCGGCTGCTGCACGGTTGATGCAGATGGCGGAGGAGTAGGAGAGATAGATGTCATAGGTGGGGAACGCCTTTTTGTAAGCATCGATCGTGGCATCGAAAGCATCGAATGCCTGCTGCCAGGTGGAACCGAAGGCGACGAGCAGGATGGCCTTGTCGTTCTTCTTCTGCTTCTTGACCGTCTCGTTGACGGCCTTCTGGTAGGTCTTGTAGTTGTACTGGGTGTCGAACTTGTCGCAGGAAGTGAGACCCAGCGTGAAGAATGCCGCCAGGGCGGCGAGTGTCAGGAATTTAATCTTCTTCATGTTGTCTGGTTGTTGAGTTGATATTGGACTTATAGTTTTTGAAACGTTTTCCGGGATTGAAACGGATGGTCAGCGAGGCATAGACCGTCGTTCCGGGCGTGGTCGTACCCAGATGCCGCCCGTGGGGCGTGCGGTCTACGTAATTGAAGAGGTTGTCCACGCCCGCGTCGAGCCGCCAGGTGGTCTTCTTTCCTGCACTCCATTCGTGGCCGGAGGTGAAGCGCCAGATCTGGTAGCCTTTGGCATTGCCGTTGGTCTGATAGTAGCGCATCGAAGAGGCCCGGCCGTAGAGGCCCAGGGAGAGCCGGTAGCCGGAGGCGAAACCGCGGTTCCAGGTGAGGAACCAGTTGCCGCGGTGATGGGCCGTACCGTCGATGATGACCTCTTTCATCCGATCGTGATCCGAGTCGTATTGGTTGGCATCGGTATCGAGCCAGCTGTAGCCGCCGCCGGCCGCCCATTCGCCAAGCGTATAACGGATGTTCAGGTCGATGCCCGTTGTCCGCGCATCGTCGAATTCTGGTACTGGCGCGTCTTGACGGGATCGTATTGCAGAATATACTCCGCAGGCGCTTCATAGTTGGGAATGGTGACCAGGGTAATCATATCCTTCACGCGGTTGTAGTAACTGTTCAGCGTGACGACCCAGTGAGCGCTGGTGTATTCCCCGCTCAGCGAGAAATAGTTGCTCGTCTGGGGTCGGAGATCCGTGTTCCCCAGGTAAAGGTGCATGCCGCCCATCTGGCGGACATAGCGATAACGCAGCTCCTTGGGAGTCGGGGTTTTGAACCCCTGACTCCAAGTAGCGCGAATCCGCCAAGGAGTGCCCAACCCCAGCATTGCGGAGAGTTTCGGAGTCAGTTTCAATCCAAACTGTCCATTCCATGTCAGCCGCAATCCACCTGCAAGATGCAGAAGGCACCCCTTGCCGAATTCTTTTTTCCATTCGTCCTGACCATAGAGAGCCGCAGTCCAGTCTGCCGCTTTTCCGCCTTCAACGCGGTTCGGAGCATTGAGCCAGTCGAACCGGTACTCGGCGCCGGTATTCAGCAGATGGCCACCTCCAAGGGTGAAGACCCCTTTGAGTGAGGCCATCGTGCGTTGCTGGTCACTTTGCAGTTCCCGCTGGCCTTCCAGGTAAGGAAAATAAGGGTAATAGATGGTTCCTTTGCTTTTTTCGTAGTCCTCCACCAGCGTGGTGGCCGTGAAGAAATAGTTGTATGCGTGGCGGTTCCAATCGAGATCGAAGGTTACGGCGTCGTGTCCCTGCAGGCTCCATTTGCCGCCGAGGGAGGCGGAGGCGTTGCGGTACTGCAGGTCGTAGGTATGCACGTCGTACTGTGCGTACTTGCCGCTGGGCCGGTAGATCCGCTTGCCGTAGAGGGTACCGCCGGCGGTCAACTCCAGCTTCTTGGAAGCCTTCCAGGAGAGTTTCTCGCCGAACTGCCAGTTTGTGTGCTCGTTGACGGTCTTGTTTGCGGAGTCGTGCACCTCGGGCTCGGTCGCCGTGGTATATTCAGTGGCCGTGTTCTGCCAGCCGTCCGAATGCTGCAACTGGAAGGTGGAGAGGGAGGTCAGCCGTCCGCGGGTAAAACCGATGGCGTTGTGCTGACGCAAATCCATATAGGAACCCACGCGCGAGGCGTTCTCCAGGAAGAGACCGTCCCCATGCGGTTTTTTCGTAATGATATTGATGACGCCTGCGATGGCGTCGCTGCCGTAGAGGGCGGAGGAGGCTCCCTTGACAATCTCGATCTTCTCGATGCTCTGAGGATCAATCATCGCCAGATCGTTCTCGCCGCCCACGTCGCCGTGGATCCGCTTGCCGTCAATCAGAATCAGGATATAGCTGTTGCCCAGGCCGTTCATCTGCATGTGAGAGCCCATGTCATCCTCGCTGAAGGCGAACGATGCGGTCAGGCCGCTCAGGATATCCTCGAGCGAACGGCCGGCGTAGTTGCAGAGCATGCGGGAGGTGACCACCTCGGTCTGGACCGGGGCGTCCTTGAGCAGGTGACGGGTTCCCGTCGCCGTAACGACCACCTCCTGAATGGTGTCATTCAGAAAGCCCTGTGCAGCCAATGCGGTGGCAACACATAAAAACAACAGACTTAGGAGTCCAGTTCGTTTCATTTCCGCAATCGCTTAATCCTGAACGTGCGCAATTTGTATGTGTTCTGGCAGGTCTTCTGGCTCTCCCCGGTCCGCTTGCCTTCCCGAACCATTGGTTCAGTGGCGTAGAGTAAGCGAACCTCCAAAGGGGATTACAGCTGCAGGTACAGCCCCGGACTCTCACCGGGTTCCCTTGCATCGGCCGGAGTATCCGGTCCGATTACCAAAATCGCCGCAAATATAGCGAAAATCTCGCAACGGTGTCGTTTTTTTTCTATCTTTGTGCGCGATTTCGGTGTCCCGGACTCCATTGCGAGGGACGGGGTGAAAAGGGAATCAGGTGCGAATCCTGAGCAGACACCGCTGCTGTAAGTTCCATCGAAGTCTTTGACAGTCAAGGCCACTGCCTTTTCGGGCGGGAAGGCGTCAAAGCGGGAACGAGCCAGAAGACCTGCCGAGATCGGTGTTTATTAGACTTTCGGGTAAAAAAAGCTAATTGACGGATGAAACTCAGCCGCATCGTTGTCAGTCTTCTCTGCTTCGTGGGGTTCTGTGCCGGTTTGCAGGCGCAGGATACGCTGTTGTTCAAAGGTGCGCTTTCCGACACGCTGACGCTGCAGAACGCCACTGTCACGGCCAAGACGCGTACGCAGCAGCTGAAGGAGGAGGCCTACTCCGTCAATGCTCTGAATATCAATGAAATCGTCAGTACGCTCAACAGCGTCACAACGGCCGTGGACCGCACCTCCGGCATCCGCATCCGCGAAGAGGGGGGCGTAGGCAGCGATTTTGACCTCTCCATCAACGGCCTTTCGGGCAACGCCATCCGCTACTTTTTGGACGGCATGCCGCTCGATGCCAAAGGCAGCGGCATCACGCTGGCCAACCTGCCGGTGAACCTCATCGAGCGCGTAGAAATATACAAAGGTGTCATTCCCGCCGCCTTCGGCAGTGACGCCCTGGGAGGTGCCATCAACATCGTGACGAACCGCCGCCACCGGAATTATCTCGACTTTTCGGCCGGCGCCGGATCGTTCCACACGGCCAAGACCGATCTCAACGCGCAATACACACTGCCTCGCAGTGGCTTGATCTTCAGGCCGGTGCTCAGCGTTAATTATTCCAAGAACGACTACATCATGCGCGACGTGAAGGTCCGTAACGAGGAGCATACCGCCTTTGTCATCAAGGACCTGCCGCGCTTCCACGACGACTATCGTTCGCTCTTCGGCCAGCTGGAGGCCGGCGTGGCCGACCGCTCCTGGGCTGACGCCTTCTTCGTCTCGGCCTCCCTCTCGCGTATCGACAAGGATATTCAGACGGGCGCCACGCAGTCACATGTGATCGGCATGGCGGAGCGCCATACGCAGTCTTTCAATGTGGCGGCGCGTTACGAGAAAGCCCACTTCCTGACGGAAAACCTCTCGCTGCGGGCTTCTGTTTCGCATACTTCCGACCACTCCCTGGTGATTGATACCACCTACCGCCGCTACTATTGGGACGGTACCTACATTGACGGCTCCTACAGTGAAATCCGCGGGCGCGGCAAGACGCTGCGCCACACGGTCCGGCCACTGACGGTGGTGCGGACCAACGCGGACTATGCGCTGGCCCCCGGCCACGGCCTCTCGCTCAACTACCTGCTGAATCGTTCCGGCAACCGGCAGTGGGATGACTGGGACGACGAATACGTGCCCAGCAACGATGTCCTGGCCAAGCACGTGATAGGCCTCTCTTACGATCAGTCGTTTCTGAACGGAAGGCTGAGCAACGTCTTTTTTGCCAAGGGATACATCAATCACCTGAAAGTAGGGCAGTCTGAACTCTCCTCCACCACGGGTGCGAACGATGTTCCCTCTGACGACACGCAGTTCTATCCCGGTTATGGCGTGGGTTCCCGCTTCCGGATGACGGAGGCCCTCTCGCTGAAGGGTTCCTTTGAGCACAGTATCCGCCTGCCGGTGGTGCGCGAATTGCTGGGCAACGGTTCCACCGTCTATGCCAACCTGACTTTGAAGCCCGAGGTGAGCGACAACTTCAACCTGGGCCTCTTCGGCAGTCACGACCTGGGCAGCGGGCACCTGCTCTCCTATGAGGTGAACGGTTATATCCGCCTGGTGGACAACTTTATACAGGCCACCATCTACGAAACGCAGGGCATGATGCAGTACGTCAACGTAGCGGCTGTTCACATCATGGGCGGCGATGCGGAGGTGCGCTACGACTGGGCTGGAAAACTCCATCTGGCGCTCAACGCCAGCTACGATGACAGCCGCGACCGCCGCAAGTACACGCAGGCCGGAGACCTCTCGGTGACCTACATGAACCGCACGCCGAACCGCCCCTGGGTCTGGTGCAATGCAGAGGCCGCCTATACCTTCCGCAATCTGATCGCCGGTGGCGACCGGCTCCGTCTCTGCTGCGACTACCGCTGGGTCCACTGGTTCTACCTGACCTGGGCGGCCTACGGATCGGCCAGCTCCAAGTCGAAGGTTCCTACGCAGCACCTGACCGACCTTTCGGCCCTCTATGCCTGGGCCGGCGGCCGCTACAACCTCTCGCTGGAGTGCTTGAACCTCTTCAACGCGCTGGCCTTCGACAATTACATGCTGCAGAAGCCGGGCCGGGCTTTCTTCTTGAAATTCAGATTATTCCTACAATAGTAACACTCAAAACCAAACACATTTTATGAAAAAGTTCAAATTCTTTCTGATGGCCGTTGCAGCCGTGATCGCCGCAACGGTAACGATCGCTTGCGATCCGACGGACGATCCTGAAAAGCCTGTCATCAAGGACACCTACAGCTTCGACCTTTTCGTCTGTGCAGTCAAGCACGGCGGTATGTCCCAGAATAAGAACGGTACCTACGTCCGCAGCGTCAGCGCGCTGACCGCAGACCAGCCCCGTGTTGAATTCCAGGGCAAGGGTATCGACATCACCCAGAACTACACCCTCGAGAGCATTACCCGTGGCAAATACTACTATCAGGTGCCCCAGAAGGCTACCGGTGGCTTCGTGAAATTCCACATTGAGCGCAATGCAGCCGGCGAGGAGAGCATCAAAGAGGATGCAGAGGTCCCGTTCAAGGACAATGTCTATGCTGCCCGCAAGTACACCCACGCGTGGATCGGTGACAGCACCACCCTCGTCGTGGTCGGTACCAAGGATAACGCCACCAAGATCATCTGGACCAAACTGGCCGAGTCCAACCTGACTGTCCAGGCAGAGGGTACCTTCGATATCTCCCTGCCGGAGAACTACAACGCCTTCTCCACCGCAGGTCTGCTGACCTACCGCCAGACCGACAAGAAACTCTACTACTTCTATATCGTCAAGCCGAAGTCCGGCCAGAGCGACGCCGCTACCTCGATGACCTACATCGCCATCATCAATCCTGAAACGATGGCTGTCGAGTCGAATACCGCCGTTTCCACCGATCTCATGGAAGAGACCGCCGGCAGCGCATACGGCGAGTTGATGCAGAGTATGATCATGCAGGATCCTTCGGGCAACCTCTATGTAGCTGGTCTGAAGACCGTTAATGGTCAGGAAATGGGCGTCCTGCGCCGCATCAAGAAGGGTGAGACCACCTTTGATCCCACCTGGAACGGCTTCCCCAACCCGGAAGGCAAGCTGCTGACCGTCCAGTACCTGGGCTACGGCAAGGCACTGGCTTACTCCCGCGATGAAAAGCTCGGTACGAAGATCGACAGCAAGAGCCACTTCTACTCCATCATCGAACTTGCTGACGGACAGCGTTCCCGCGTGCAGTTCAACGGCCAGGACCTGCCTTATTGCGGCGGTCGTTTCTCGCAGCGCAGCGATGTGCTCAACGGCAAGGCATATATCGGCGTCGGCGGTGAAGTTGCCGAAGATGGTGTGGAACAGGACTATCCGACCATCTATATCTACGACTGCAAGACCGGAGAGGTGGAGAAGGGTATCGAACTTGCCAAGGGCTTCTGCTTCGACATCATCCGTGCAATGGCTGAATAATTCCTTTGCCAATGCTTAACAAGCCTCAACTCCTGATCGGCGCGCTCCATTCGGGAAGCGGGAAGACCACCTTTACGATGGGCTTGCTGAAGGCTCTGTGCGAGCGGGGCCTGCGGGTGCAGCCCTTCAAGTGCGGTCCGGATTATATCGACCCGCAGTTCCACACGCTGGCCACGGGCCGCGCCTCGGTCAACCTGGATACCTGGCTGGCCTCTGAGGCGCACGTCCGGACGCTCTATGGCAGATATGGCGCCGATGCCGATGTCTGCGTAACGGAAGGGGTGATGGGGCTTTTCGACGGCTACGACCGGATGCGGGGCAGCAGTGCGGAGATCGCGCTGCTGCTCGGCATCCCGGTGGTGCTGTTGGTGGACGCCCGCTCGGCGGCCTACACGATGGCTGCCCAGTTGAGCGGCATCCGCCTTTTCCGGCCGGAACTCAAGATTGCCGGCGTCATTTTCAACAAACCCTCCTCGGAACGCCACCGCGGAATTCTGGAAGCGGCGGCTGCCGATGCGGGGCTCCGTTGTCTGGGCTTTCTGCCCCGGCGGGACGACCTGGAGATTCCCTCGCGCCACCTGGGCCTTACCCTCGACACCGAACGGGTGATGGAAACCCAGATCGCCCGCTCGGCGGAACTGGTGAGGGAAAATATCGATCTGGATGCCTTGCTGGAGGTAATCCAGACGCCTTTCCAACCCGCTTCAGAGGCTGTCCTCCGGTGCGGGGACACGAAGATTGCCGTGGCCCACGATGCGGCCTTCAACTTTATCTATCGCGAGAATCTCGCGCAGCTGGAGCGTCTGGGCACAGTGCGCTTCTTCAGCCCGCTGGCGGGCGATCCGCTTCCGGAAGCAGACCTGGTCTATCTGCCGGGGGGCTATCCGGAACTCTTCCTGGAGCAGCTGCGTGCGCAGAAGACGCTGATTGCGCAACTGAAGGCCTATGCAGAGGCCGGCGAGAAGATTCTTGCAGAATGCGGCGGAATGATGTATCTTTCGCAGACGGTTTGCGGGATCTTGCCCTTCGAATGTACGATGGAGGGCGCCCGGTTGCATTTGGGCTATCGCAGAATCGTCACGACTTCCGGCGCCGAATGGCGCGGCCACGAATTCCACTATTCGCGGATTGCGGACGCTCCGGAAGCGAAACTGCCCTCTGTGGCAGAACAATACAATGCTGCGGGCGAGCGGGTGGATACGCCGCTCTTCCGCTATAAAAACATACGGGCCGGCTATACGCACCTTTACTGGGGGGAGGCCGACCTGCTGAAACTATGGGAATGAGATGAAAAAGTGTTTTCAATGGTTTGCGGCTGTGCTGCTGGTAGTGACGGCGCTCACAGGATGCCGCAGCGGCGCAAAATCGGGCGCACGCGGTGCTGCCGGCATTGATGAAGCCGAGCGTGGAATCGCCTCTCCGGTCTATGCGGAGGGGTTCAAGGTTCGTTATACGGATCAGGGATGTTTACTGGATATCCAGGATCCCCGGCGGGCCGAGAGCCAGTCCTTCCACTACCTGATCGTGCCGCGCGGCACGACTCCGGAATCCGTTCCCGAGGGCTATACGCCCATTGAAGTGCCGCTGCGCAAGGTGGTCTGCATGACCTCGCTGCAGCTCTCGAACTTCATCAAACTCGGCGAGTTGGACTGCGTGGCGGGCATTACCAGCACACGCCACCTGTTCAACAAGGAGATGAAACAACGGCTTGCCGACGGCCGTACCCGCAAGATCGGCATCGAGGGCAACTTCGACAGCGAGGTGATCCTTGGACTCAATCCCGACGTCATTCTCATCTCTCCCTTCAAACGCGGCGGTTATGAAGCCCTCAAGGGGGTGGACATCCCGCTGATTCCTCACCTGGGCTACCAGGAACCCACACCGCTCGGTCAGGCCGAATGGGTCAAGTTTGTGGGCCTTCTGCTCGGGAAAGAGGAGAAAGCCGCTGCCGTTTTCGCTGAAATCGAACAGCGCTACAACGTCCTGAAGGAGGCGGCCTCCCAAACGAGCGGCCGCCCGGTCGTGGTCAGCGGCGAACTGCACGGCGGCAACTGGTACGTGGGCGGCGGACGCAGTTTCCTGGCTCAGATCTTCCGCGACGCCGGTGCCGAATACTTCCTGCCTGACGACGAGAACAGCGGCGGCCTGAACCTCGATTTCGAGACGGTTTACAGCCGCACGGCCTCCGCACAGTATTGGCGCATCGTCAACAGCTATCCCGGGACCTTCTCGTACGACGCCCTCAAGGCGGAGGATGCCCGCTATGCCGATCTGGGCGCCTTCAAGAACAAGGGCGTGATCTACTGCAACATGCGCGAGCGTCCCTATTATGAGAATATGCCGGTCCAGCCCGAAGTGGTGCTGGCCGACCTAATCCATATCTTCCATCCGGAAATCCTGCCGGCCGACTATGAGCCGGTCTTCTACGACCTGCTGCGATGAAACGTTCCGCCACCCTCGGGATGGTGCTCCTCGCGGTTTCCATCCTCGTCTTTTTCTTCCTGAACCTGCTGCTGGGTTCCGTCTCGATTCCAGCCGGCAAGGTTTGGAGCATCCTCTGGGGCGGGGAAGACAACGCCATCTGGCAGAATATCGTCCTGAAATCGCGCCTGCCGCAGGCCCTGACGGCGCTGGTGGCCGGTGCGGGTCTTTCGATTGCCGGTCTGCAGATGCAGACGGTCTTCCGCAATCCGCTGGCCGGCCCGACGGAGTTGGGTGTCCGCTCAGGCGCGCGCCTGGGCGTGGCCTTCGTGGTGCTGCTCTCCGGCCGTATCGGCGGTATCGCCCTGAGCCGCATCGGCGCAATGGGGGAGGTGGCCATGACCCTGGCCGCTATCCTCGGCGCCCTGGCCATCATGGCCTTGATCGTCTATGTGGCGCAGCGGGTGCGGGGCAATGTGACGCTGCTGATTATCGGCGTGATGATCGGCTATGTGGCCAATGCCATCATCGGCGTGCTGAAATTCTTTAGCCCGGAGGAGGATGTCCGGGCCTACGTGGTCTGGGGCCTTGGCAGTTTCGCCCGCGTTTCGGGCGGCCAGGTAACCACCTTCGTTTGCATCATGGCAGTGTTGCTGCCGCTCTCATTCTTATTGGTCAAGACATTGAACCTGTTGCTTTTGGGCGACGGGTATGCACGGAATCTGGGACTGAATATCCGCCGGGCCCGGATGCAGGTCATTCTCTGCTCCGGCGTGCTGGTGGCTGTCGTGACCGCCTACTGCGGTCCGATATCATTTTTGGGGTTGGCCGTTCCGCACCTCTGCCGGGCGATATTCAGGACCTCGGATCACCGGATTCTGCTGCCGGCCTCCCTGCTGGCCGGCGCTTCGCTGGCGCTGCTCTGTAACCTGATTGCCCGCATGCCGGGCTTCGAAGGGGCACTGCCGGTGAACTCGGTGACGGCCCTCATCGGTGCGCCGGTGGTGGCCTGGGTGCTCTTCAAGAAACGGAAGGAGGACACGGCGGAATGACACGAACCGAGACCATCTCGCTGAAGGGCCTCTCCACAGGCTATCGCAGCAAACACAAGACCACGGTGGTGGCCCGGGACCTTACGGGTGCCATCTGCAGCGGTGAACTGACCTGCTTGATCGGGGCCAACGGCTCCGGCAAATCGACGCTCCTGCGCACCCTATCGGCCTTCCTGTCGCCACTTGGCGGAGAAATCTCCCTGCTGGGCCGCCCGCTGCGCGATTACAGCGACCGGGAACTCTCCAAGGTGATCGGTGTGGTGCTGACCGAACGCGTCTCGCTTCAGAATATGACCGTTGAGGAACTTGTCGGCATGGGCCGCAGCCCGTACACCGGCTTCTGGGGCCGCCTCTCCAAGGAGGATCACGCGCAGGTCGATGCCGCCATCACAATGGTTGGAATCGACAATCTTCGCGGCCGAATGATCCAGACGCTTAGCGACGGTGAACGCCAGAAGGTAATGATTGCCAAGGCGTTGGCCCAGGAGACGCCCATTATCTTCTTGGACGAACCCACCGCTTTCCTCGATTATCCCAGCAAGGTGGAGATCCTGCACCTGCTGCACCGTCTCTCTCGCGAGGCTGGCAAGACCATCTTCCTTTCCACGCACGATCTGGAACTGGCCCTGCAGATTGCAGACCGCCTATGGCTGATGGACCGCGAACGCGGCATCCGGATCGGTGTTCCCGACGAATTGGTGCGCGACGGTTCCCTGGACCGCTTCTTCGACCACACGGAACTCGCCCGCCGGATCCGGATCAAATTTGAAATGCTCGAAAAATGAAAAAGATACTGTTGTTAACCGCTTTGATGATGCTCTCTGCTTTCGCCCTTCCGGCCCAGGAGAAACGCGCACTGCTGATGGTCCATTTCGGTACCACCTACGACGATACCCGCGCCAAAACTATCGATGCCATCAATGCCAAGGCGCAGGCCGCTTTTCCGGATTATGAATTCCGCGAGGCCTGGACTTCGCGCATCGTGATCCGCCGCCTGAAGGCCCGCGGCGTGGAAAAACAGACGCCGCTCGATGCCCTCATCCGGCTGCGCGCCGATGGTTATACGCATGTGCTCGTGCAGAGCACCACGCTGCTCAACGGCATTGAGATGGCCTCACTGCGCAAGGATATCGCGGAAGTGGAGAAGTTCTTTACCGAAATCCGCGTCGGCGCTCCGCTGCTCGCTACGGTGGAGGATTGCGCCCGCGTGGCGGAGATTCTGGCTGCGCGCCATGCCGCTGCTGCAGATGCCAAGAAGAAGGCCCATGTGATCCTGGTAGGCCACGGCACGGCCCATCCGGTGACGGCCACCTACAGCCAGGTGGATCACCTGCTGAAGGCCGCGGGTCACAAGCAGTTCCATATCGCCACCATCGAGGGCTATCCCACCTATGACACGGCGCTGGCTGAACTCAAGGCGGCCAAAGCCAGAAGCGTGACGCTCGTCCCGCTGCTCTTCGTGGCCGGCGACCATGCCAACAACGACCTGGCCGTCGATTGGAAACAGGCGCTGGAAGCGCAGGGACTGAAGGTCAACTGCGCACTGGAAGGCCTCGGCGAAGTCCCTGAAATCCAAGAACTTTATCTGGATCATCTCCGCCATGCGGCAGCCAAGTAAACGGTTCCTCCGCACGGCCCTGATGGGAGCCGCCGCCGTCCTGTTGCTGGCGGCGGTTCTCGTTTTTTTCTTCCGTCCCACGCACATCCTCGTCATCAATGCGACGCTGGCCCAGCAGGCAGATGTGGCGCTCAACAACGACAGCCGGCGGATCCGCCTGCACGTCACGGATCCCGATGTTTTTGCCAAGGATGGCCGTAGGCTGTACGGCACCGACGCCGTGGTGATCTTCAGTCGCGGACTCTATCTGGATGAGAATCAGACTGCTGCGCTGGAGAAATCCGGCCGCCGCGGGGTGGTGGTCTTCACCAATACCCTGACCAACCAGCACGTCGATATTCAGTGCAACCTGAGCGACGAGCAGCGCAAAACCCTCTCCGACTATTTCCGCAATCAGAGCGCCGGCAATTACCGCAATGCCCTGCGCTATCTGCGCCGGATTGCCACCCCGCACCGCCTCGGCGACCGCGATTACGAACCGCCGGTACTGCTGCTCAAGAATATGTATTATCACCGGGAATACGGAAAATATTTCCCTACGCATGAGGAACTTGCGGCGTATTTGAAAGAAAAGGGGCTCTACCGGGAAGGAGCGCCCCGTGTACTCTTCATGTCCGGCCTGAGTTTTCCGGTGGAGGGCAACCGGGCCCATGTGGATACCCTGATCTCCCGACTGACGGCTGCGGGTTATAATGTCTTTCCGTTAACCGCCGAAGGCAAAACGCGCGAGAAGATGATTCGCGCTCTGCATCCCGACGCGATCGTCTATCTGCCGATGGGCCGACTGGGCAACGACACCTTCATCGACTGGCTCAACCGCGAGAATATCCCTGTTTTCACGCCATTCCCCCTGATCCAGCCGCACGAGGAGTGGATTGATCCGCTGCGCCCCGTGAGCGGCGGTACGCTGACTGCCCGTACCGTGATTCCCGAGATTGACGGCGGAATCGGCAATTACTGCATCGCCACGCAGAATGAAAGCCCCTCCGGCTTCTACCTCTATACGCCTGAGTCCGAGCGGGTGGATTCCTTCCTGGACTACTTCAACCGCTATATGGCCCTGCGCACGCTGCCGAACCGCGATAAGCGGGTGGCGATCGTCTATTTCAAGACGCCCGGCAAAGACGCCCTGCTGGCCAGCGGCATGGAGGTGGTGCCTTCGCTTTACCGTCTGCTACAACGCCTTCTCAGTGAGGGATATACTGTGAGTGGTCTGCCCGAAACGGAAGCGGCCTTCGCCAAACTGGTCCACCGGGAGGGGAGTGTGATGGGCTCCTATGCTCCGGGTGCACAGGCTGAGTTTCTGCAGAAGGCGCATCCTCTGTGGCTGAGCCGTGGACAGTATGAAACATGGGCTCAGGCAGTCCTGCTGCCCGAAAAGTATCAGGAAGTTGTGGATCGTTATGGTCCTGCACCCGGCCGCCTGCTGGTGCGCGGAGACAGCCTGGCTGTGGCCTGCCTGCAGTTCGGCAACATCCTGCTTTTCCCGCAACCGCGTCCCGCTCTGGGCGACGACGAGTTCCGGCTGATCCATGGCGCCGGTGTCGCACCTCCGCACAGCTATCTTGCGCCCTATCTCTATATGCAGCAGGGATTCAAGGCCGATGCCCTGATTCACTTCGGCACCCACGGCAACCTGGAATACACCCCCGGCAAGAATGTCGGGCAGTCCCGGTCCGACTGGTCGGATGTGCTCATCGGCAATCTGCCTCATTTCTACTACTATACGACCGGAAACGTGGGGGAGGGCATCATTGCCAAACGGCGCACCCACGCCGCGCTGGTCACCCATCTCACGCCTCCCTATGTGGAGAGCGGCCTGCGGCAGCGCTACAGTTCGTTGCTCTCCGATATCCACCGGGCCCTGGATGCGGACGGCGGAAACCGCATGCTGGGCCTGAAGATCAAGAAAGAGACCGTCCAGTTGGGATTGCATCGCGACCTCGGACTCGATTCGTCCCTCACACAGCCCTTTACGGCAGCAGAGCTGGAGCAACTCGACTGCTTTGCAGAAGAACTTGTAGAAGAGAAAATTACGGGCGCATATTATACGCTCGGCCAACCTTATTCGCCCCGCGAACTGCTCACTACGACGCTGGCCGTCGCTGCGGATCCGCTCGCGTATGAAACGGCCCGCCGCGACCGTGATGCAGGGCGGATCACCACCGAACAGCTGCAGGATTTAACCTATCTGCGCCATCATTACCTGCCCACGGCTCGCAGGCGGATTACGGCCCTGTTGCAGAACCCGCCGAGGGATACTGTGGGTGTCGCTCCGGATTTGCGTCCCGCGCTGGCCTACCGCAACGGCCTGATCGCCTCCTCGAAGAATGAACTCGACGCGATGGTCCGGGCCCTCGCCGGCGGCACGATTCCGCCCGCTCCGGGCGGCGATCCCGTTTTGAATCCCAACGTCCTTCCCACCGGACGCAACATGTTCAGCATCAACGCAGAATCGACTCCCAGCCCGCAGGCCTGGGAGGACGGAAAGCGACTGGCGGAAGAGACACTCCGACGTTACAAGGAACGGCACGGAGATTATCCTCGCAAGGTCAGCTACACCTTCTGGGCCGGAGAATTCATCTCCACGGAAGGCGCTACCCTGGCCCAGGCTTTCTGGATGCTGGGCGTGGAACCTCTGCGTGACAAGCAGGGACGTGCGGTGGACCTGCGGCTGATTCCGGGCGAAGAGCTCGGGCGGCCGCGCATCAATGTACTGGTGCAGGTTTCCGGCCAGTTGCGGGATATCGCCGGTTCGCGCCTGCGGCTGCTGACCGATGCCGTCAAACTGGCTTCCGAAGCTCCTGAAAGCGGTGGCTGGCCCAATTATGTGGCCAGCGGCACGCAGGATCAGGAAAAGGCATTGCTCAATAAGGGCCTTTCGCCCGTGCGGGCCCGGGAACTCTCTACGATGCGGGTATTCGGCCCGCTCAACAGCGGCTACGGCAGCGGCATGCTCCATCTGGTGGAAAACAGCGGCGGCCGGGACTCCGAAGAGGAGATTGCCGACGGGTTCCTGAACAATATGGGCGCCGCCTATGGCGACGAAGCCAACTGGTCCGCCTATCAGCCCGGCCTCTTCGCTGCGGCCATGGAAAAGACCGATGTCGTGATCCAGCCGCGCCAGAGCAATACCTGGGGCCCGCTTTCGCTGGACCATGTCTACGAATTTACCGGCAGCCTCTCCCTGGCCGTCAAGAAGGTGACCGGGCGCGAACCCGATGCCTTTTTCGCCGACTACCGCAACCGGAACGCCCGCCGCCTGCAGGGTGACCGCGAAGCCGTCGCCGTAGAGGCTCGTGCGACGCTCCTCAATCCTACTTGGATTCGGGAACGGATGAAGGGAGGTGAGGGGAGTGCCCAGATGTTCGGCGAAATGTTCCGCAACGTCTTCGGCTGGAATGCGACCCGTCCCTCCGCCCTCGATCCTAAACTCTACGATCACCTTTACGATACCTATATTCTGGATGAAAATCATCTGGGTCTGCACGATTATCTGCGGGAGGTCAATCCGGCCTCTTTCCAGGCCATGACCGCCGTCTTGCTGGAGAGTGCCCGCAAGGGCTACTGGAAAGCCACGGAAGAGCAGTTGCAGACCACCGCTTCGCTGCATGCCGACGTGACGCGGACCTGTGGCGCGGCCTGCACCGAATTCGTCTGCGGCAATCAAAAACTGGAGCGCTTTATTGCTGACAACCTTCCTTCGCCGCAGCGTGCCTCTTATACCCAGGTGATGGTGGCGGTTCGCAATGCCGCTCTGTCAGACGCGCAGGAGGTGGTTCTTAAAGAGGACCGTCTTTCTGATCCAGTCCGGCGGCCGCAGCTGATCGTTCATGCCGGGTGGGTTGGCGCTGTTATCGGCTTCTCGCTGATTCTTTTATTAATCCTCCTGCTTCGCAGAAAACGTCGGAATCGCTGATGGAAATCCTCTTCGCCCTGATCACCGTGCTGCTCCTCTTGAGTTTCCTGCTCAAGAGCACCTTTCTGCCGCGTTGGGGCGTGGGGGTGGCGGCACTGCTGATGGCCCTCACCGTTCGGCTAGTCATTCCTTTTCTGGCGTCGCAGCCGGCGGAGACTGTCAACGGGTGGATCTTTTCGCCCGACCGCGTGCTCGACATTGCGGTTTGTATCGTGCTGGAGGCGTTGCTGATGATGGCTTTCTGCTTCTCGCGCACCCTTTCGCGGTTCCGCTTCCTGCGCTGGTATCCCGGCCTGCTCGCCTTTCCGGCCGTTTGCTGGGCCTGGGGGCAGCTGCTCTATTCCAGCGCTGGGATTCATTTCACGCGTTTCGCCATCTGGGCGGCGCTTGGAACGCTGGTCGTTGTCCTGGTGGGATCCTGGGGCCTTCGACGCCTGCTGCCGGAAGAGGATATCCGGCTGGAAGGACTCTTCCTCATCCAATTGTTCCTGCTGCTGTTGACCATTGCGGCAACGGGAGCCATTACCTTCTGAATCAAATTATTGCTTATGGAAACGATATCAAATGCCCTGTTTTGGATCTCCAATGGCCTGCTGGTGCCGGTCATTGTCCTGTTGCTGCTTTTCCTGATTCGTGCCCTGATTTTGGTCTGCGCGTTCTTCGGGCAGTTCTTCCGCCGCCGCGAGCAGCAGCGTGCGCTGACCGCCCTGCTGGAGGATGATACCCGCCTGCGGCCCGCTCTGGAGCAATTCTGCGCTTCCGGCAAGGCGCCTCAGTCGCACCTGGTGCGTACGCTGAAGCAATTGCTCGCACGCGGGGACGATGCCTCCTGGCGTGAGCGCCTACTCGCTGATTATGAAGTGGAAGCGGAACGGGAGCTGGGACAGTCCCGCATCCTGGCCAAACTGGGGCCGATGCTCGGTCTGATGGGAACATTGATTCCGATGGGGCCGGCGCTGGTTGGCCTGGCTGCCGGCGACCTGGCCTCGATGGCCTACAACATGCAGGTGGCCTTCGCTACGACGGTCGTGGGTATGCTGATTGCCGCCATCGGCGTGGTGACCCTGCAGGTCAAGCAGCGCTGGGTGGCGCGGGAACAGAATGATCTGGAATTCATTGCAGAAAAACTGAACGATGAGAAAGAATAGAAACCGCTTGCTGCACAGCGAGGGAGACGTCGATCCCGTATCGACCGTCGCCAACCTCTTCGACGTGGCGATGGTCTTCGCCGTGGCGCTGATGGTGGCGCTCGTGGCGCGGTTCAACATGTCGGAAATCTTTTCGAAACAGGATTTTACGATGATCAAGAATCCCGGGAAGGCCGACATGGAGATTGTCGTGCGCGAAGGCGGCGTCATCAAACGTTATACCCCGGATGAGAATCCCCAGGAGAACGGAAGGCTCGGCCGCCGCGTAGGAATCGCCTACGAACTGGAAAACGGAGAGATCATCTATATTCCCGAATAACCGATTTTTGCGTATTTTTGTGGTATGGCAACGCGACGTATTTACACCAAATCAGGGGATCGGGGAACCACCGGTATTCACGGGGGAGACCGCGTCCCGAAAGACGACATCCGGATTGAGGCCAACGGCACGCTCGACGAACTGAATTGTCATCTGGGCGTGGTTCGGGCTGCTTTCGCCGGCTCCGGACATCCATCCGGCGGGACAGGCAAGCCCTTCCGGGAAAGTCCCGCCTTGCCGGAATGTCCTTCGCCGGTCGACGCCTTGCTCCATACCGTCCAGAATAATCTGATGGCGATCATGAGCCAGGTGGCAACGCCGGCGGTCAAGCGCGCGGAGAATCCGAACAAGTTGCCGGAGGATCTGGTTCCGGCCATTGAGGCGCAGATTGACGCCTTCACAGAGGAAGCGGGGGAGAACAGCCACTTCCTGCTCCCCGGCGGAACGCCGCTTGCCGCGGAACTGCAGTTGGCCCGCGCCGTCTGCCGTCGCGCGGAGCGCCGGCTTTGGACGCTTCATCGCCAGGATCCGCTACCGGAGTTCATTCTTCAGTATATCAATCGTTTGTCCGACCTTCTCTTCGTGATGGCACGCTGGGAACTTTCCCGTCAGCAGTGGCCCGAGGAGCGCTGGAACGCTTTCACCTATAAACGTGAGCGAAAATGAAGCCCCGTCTCCATCCCGTGATGCTGGCCGGAACCGGCAGCGACGTCGGCAAGAGTGTGCTGGCGACGGCCTTCTGCCGCATTTTCCTGCAGGATGGCTATGCGCCGGCGCCCTTCAAGGCGCAGAACATGGCGCTCAACTCCTATGCGACGCCGGATGGACTGGAGATTGGCCGGGCGCAGGCCGTGCAGGCTGAGGCCGCCGGTGTGCCCTGCCACACCGACATGAATCCGCTGCTGCTCAAACCGCAGAGCGATCACACCTCGCAGGTGGTGCTGAACGGCCGTCCGATCGGCAACCAGGACGCCTACGATTATTTCCGGAAGGAGGGGCGGGAACCCCTGCGTGCGGCAGTCAATGCGGCGTACGACCGGCTCGCGGTGCGCTTTAACCCCATCGTGATGGAGGGGGCGGGCTCGCTGGCCGAGATCAACCTGCGCGATTCGGATCTGGTCAATATTCCGATGGCCCGCCACGCCGGTGCGGACATTCTGCTGGTGGGCGATATTGACCGGGGCGGTGTTTTTGCGAGCGTCTATGGCTCGCTGATGTTGTTGCCTCCGGAAGATCGGGCACTGGTCAAGGGTATTATTATCAATAAGTTCCGCGGCGATTTGCGACTCTTCGAGGAGGGCCGCCGGATGCTGAAAGAACGGTGCGGCATCCCCGTGCTGGGCGTGGTTCCCTATTTCGATGACATCCATATCGAGGCGGAGGATTCGGTGGCCCTCTCCGGCAAATCCTTCCACGCCGAGCAGGGAAAGGTCAACCTGGCCGTGGTTCTGCTGCGACACATCAGCAACTTTACTGATTTTGATGCACTGGAGCGCGACGAGCGCATCCATCTCTACTATACGGACAACGTTGATGAGCTCTCCCGGGCGGATATCATCCTGATTCCCGGCAGCAAGAGCACGATCGACGATCTGCTGACGCTGCGCCGGAGCGGTGTGGCCGAAGCTATCTTGCATGCCGCCCGTCGCGGGGCTACCGTCCTGGGCATTTGCGGCGGTTATCAGATGATGGGCTCGCTGGTCAGCGATCCGGACCACGTGGAAGGCCCTGCGGAATCCGTTCCCGGTCTTGGCCTGCTGCCTGTTGAGACCGCACTGACCTTCGAGAAGGTGACGCGGCAGGTCTGCTTTACCCTGACCTCAGGAAGTCCGGAACTTGCTGGTTATGAGATTCATATGGGGCGCACGGCGCTGCTGCCCGGCGCGAAGGCTACGGTGCTGAACCGCCTTGCCGACGGCGCAGAAGACGGCTTCCGCGTGGGCAATTGCCTGGGTACCTACATTCACGGGATCCTGGACAATCCCTCCTTTATCGACTACCTGCTGCAACCCTTTGCAGATCGGCTCTCCGCCAATGCACCGTCGGAGGATCCCCGCGTCTTCAAGGAGCGCCAATATGACCTGTTGGCCGCCCATGTCCGCAAATATGTGGACATTCCAGCCATCTATCGCATTTTAACGGAGGAGCGCAAATGATTTCGGGCCACGGCGACGACGCATACCGGTACGACTGCCTGATTCGCAGTAATTTCAGTTCCAATGTCTATGCGCATGTGGAGTTGGAACCGCTGTTGACGCACCTGCAGGGGCGGCTTTCCGCCATCCGGAACTATCCGGAACCGGAGCCTTACCGCCTGGAGCGGGCGCTGGCTGAGAAGTTGGACATTATCCCGGAAACGGTCTGCGTGACGAGCGGTGCCACCGAAGCCATCTACCTGACGGCGATGGCCTTTCGCGGGGCGCATTCCACCATCTTCCAGCCGGCCTTCAACGAGTATGCCGACGCGTGTAGGCTTCATGGCCATTCAGTGAGTTCCGCCTTGCCGGAATGTCCTTCGCCGGCTCCCTCCACGCAAGCTCTAATCTGGATCTGTAATCCCAACAATCCCACTGGTCGCGTTCTCTCCAAAGCAGAACTCTCTTCGCTTTTTCTGGCGCAACCCGACACGATTTTCGTCGTCGACGCCTCCTATGAGTTCTTCACGCGCGAACCCGTGCTTTCAGCGGCGGAGGCGCTCCGGTTCCCGAATCTGATCCTGCTGCACTCGATGACCAAGCGCTATGCGATGCCGGGAATCCGGCTCGGTTATATGACCGCGCCCGCCGCGCTGATGAAGCGGATCCGCGACTGCCGGATGCCCTGGTCGGTGAATGCCCTGGCCGTTGAGGCGGGGCTCTATCTGGTTGAACACCCCGAAACCGGTCCCATCGATCTGGATGCGCTGCTCGCTGAAACCCAGCGGCTTCGCTCCGCGCTGGATGCGCTGCCCGGGGTCAGCGTCCGCCCGACGCAAACCCATTTTATGCTGGCCGCCCTGGAAAAGGGCCGTGCCTGCGATTTGAAAGATACTCTGGCCCGGCGCCACGGACTCCTGATCCGGGACGCTTCCAACTTTGAAGGGCTGGATGAAACCTATTTCCGGATTGCCACCCAGACGCCGGCGGAGAACGATTCGCTGGTGGCGGCCATCGCAGAGTGGCTCTCCCAATAATAACGCGGAAAGATGACACGGATTTACAGTTTGCTGATTGGTTGGGTGCTGGATTTCCTCTTCGGGGATCCCTCCTGGCTGCCTCATCCCGTGGTGGGGTTCGGCAAGCTGATTGCCGGTGGTGAAAAGCGGTGGAACCGCGGCCGCGGCCGCGGCTTCAAAGGGGCGATACTGACCCTTCTGCTGGTGGCAACGGCTTTCGGCGTTACCTGGATCCTGTGTGATGCCAGCGGCTCCCTTTCGCCCTGGCTGCGGATGACTGTAGAGGCTATTTTGATCTTCTACTGTCTGGCAGGAACCACCCTCGTGCGCGAGGTACGCGCCGTGTTCAAGGCGGTGGATCGCTCCCTGGAGGAGGGGCGCCGGCAAGTGGCTCGCATCGTGGGACGCGACACGGCGGAACTTTCCGCGCAGGAGGTGCGTACCGCCGCGCTCGAAACCTTGGCCGAGAATCTCAACGACGGAGTGATCGCTCCGCTCTTCTGGTATGCCATCGGCGGCGTACCCGGCATGGTGGCCTACAAGATGGTCAACACCCTCGATTCGATGATTGGCTACCGCAACGAACGTTATCGCCGCTTTGGCTGCTTTGCGGCGCGGCTGGACGACGTGGCTGGCTGGATTCCCGCACGGATTACCGCCTTCCTGATGCTGCTCGTCTCCGGGCGGCTGCATAAGATTTCGCTGGTGTACCGGCGTGGCCGCGGGCACCTGAGTCCCAACTCCGGCCATCCGGAAGCGGCGCTGGCCACGATTCTCGACTGCCGTTTCGGCGGTCCGCACCCGTATTTTGGCGAGGTGGTCGATAAACCCTATATCGGCGAGAACGACCGGTTGCTGACCCGCAAGGACCTGCGGCGCAGTATCCGCATTTTCCGCGGGGCTGAAATGGTGGCCCTTTTGATCGTTGTAGGCATCCAGTTTGCCATTCACCTATTCTCTTCGTAAATTTGTTCCCTATGCATACTCCCAGAATCATCGTCGCCGGCATCGGGCCGGGCAGCGCTTCCGACATCACTCCCGCGGTGCTGGAGGCGGTCCGCACGAGCGATGTCATCGTCGGCTACAAGTATTATTTCCAGTTCATTGAGTCCTATCTCGCTCCGGGTGCCGAATGCATCGATACCGGGATGAAGCGGGAGCGGGAACGCGCCCAAATGGCCTTTGACCTGGCCCAGGAGGGCAAGACGGTCTGTGTCATCAGTTCCGGTGATGCGGGCATCTACGGCATGGCGCCGCTCATCTGGGAGATGAAGCGTGAACGGGACAGCGACATCGAGGTGGAGGTTCTCCCGGGCATCAGCGCCTTCCAGAAGGCCGCTTCGCTGCTGGGAGCCCCCATCGGCCATGACCTTTGCATCATTTCCCTCTCCGATTTGATGACCCCTTGGGAGAAGATCGAGCGTCGTATCGTGGCTGCGGCTGAGGGAGACTTCATCACGGCAATCTACAATCCCAAGAGCGTGGGCCGTTACTGGCAGATCTACCGCCTGCAGGAACTCTTCCTGGCGCATCGCAGCCTGGATACCCCGGTGGGTTATGTCCGTCAGGCCGGTCGCGAAGACCAGCAGGTGACGGTTACGACGCTGGAGGCTTTCGACCCCGAGCAGGTGGATATGTTTACCGTGGTGATTATCGGCAATTCGCAATCGTATATTTTTGAAAATAAGTTTATTACACCGCGCGGATACTATCGTCCCACCTGCGGTTCCACGGGACGGATCGGTCAGGAAATTATGACCGAAAGTTTCCGGACCATCGAGAAAGAACTCCGCAATCCGGCAATTCCGCTCGGCAAGAAATGGGCGCTGCTGCACGCCATCCACACCACGGCTGATTTCGAGATGGAGCGGCTCCTGCTGGTGGACGACGGGGCGGTGGAGACCCTCTATGCAGGCTTCGCTGAAGGACGCATCAAGACCATCGTGACCGATGTGACGATGGCCGCCGCCGGCATCCGAAAAGGGGCGCTGGAACGGCTGGGCGTTGAAGTCAAGTGCTATCTCACCGATGAACGGGTTGCCGCCATGGCTGCGGAGCATGGGATTACCCGCACGCAGGCCGGCATCCGGCTGGCGGTGGAGGAGCATCCCGATGCGCTCTTTGTATTCGGCAACGCGCCGACCGCATTGATGGAACTCTGCGACCTGATCCGCAAGGGGAAAGCCACTCCGGCGGGTATCGTCGCCGCGCCGGTGGGTTTCGTCCACGTGCGCGAAAGCAAGCACATGGTCAAACCTTTCAAGACCATCCCCAAACTGATCGTGGACGGCCGTAAGGGCGGCAGCAATCTAGCCGCTACGCTGGTCAATGCCATCCTCTGTTTCAACGACGCTGAATCCTTAAAACCGGGCCGCGATGTATAAGCAGCGTTTTATCGTCATCGGCATGACCGACGACCGGGAGGTCTGGTTCCCGCCGGAGGTCCAATCGCGGATCGCCGGGGGACACGTCTTTTCGGGCGGAGCACGCCACCACGAGATCGTCTCGCACCTGCTTCCCGCGGATGCCCGCTGGATTGAGATTTCCGTGCCGCTGGATGCGGTATTTGAACAATACAAAGGGCTGCCGGAGGTGGTGGTTTTCGCTTCGGGCGATCCGCTCTTCTTCGGGTTCGCCAATACCCTGCGCCGCCGTCTGCCGGAGGCGAAAATCGTGGTTTATCCCGCTCCCAATTCGCTGCAATTGCTCTCACAGCGGCTGTTGCTGGACTACCACGGTATGCGCTGCGTCTCGCTGACCGGCCGTCCGTGGGATGACTTTGATGCGGCGCTGATCCGAGGCGAGGTGCTCATCGGCGCCCTAACCGACCGCGTCAAGACCCCGGCTGCCGCCGCAGCGCGGATGCTGGAATACGGCTATGAGAACTACCGGATGCATGTGGGCGTGGCATTGGGAAACCGAGAAGAGGAACGCCTCTGGAGCGGTTCGCTCGCAGAAGCAACCACGATGGAATTCGGCTTTCCCAACTGCTTCATCCTTGAGCGGACGACTGCTCGCCAGCGCTCTTTCGGCATTCCCGAATCGGAATTCGAGGGGCTGCCGGGCCGGCCGAATATGATCACCAAGATGCCGTACCGGTTGCTTGCCTTGAGCGCGCTGGATCTGCAGAACCGTCACTCGTTCTGGGATGTCGGGTTCTGCACCGGATCGGTCTCCATCGAGGCCCGGCTGCAGTTCCCGCACCTGAAGATCAACGCCTTTGAAATCCGTGAGGAGGGACGAGCGTTGCTGGGGACCAATGCCCGCCGTTTCGGCGCTCCCGGCATCGAGATGCATATCGGAGACTTTCTCGCGGCGGATCTGCAGGGGATTCCCGCTCCGGATGCCGTCTTCATCGGCGGCCACGGCGGACGCCTCCCCGAGATGCTGCAACGCATCAACGAAGTGCTGCTGCCCGGCGGCGTGATAGTCTTCAACGGTGTCAGCGAAGAGAGCCGCGCACTTTTCCGTCAATCGGCCGCGGCCGTCGGACGCCGGATAACCTCTACGATGAATGTGGCCGTAGATGCGTTCAACCCCATAGAAATCCTCAAAGCAGAATGAAAGAGACCGCCATATTGCTGATTTCCGAATCGGCGCTTCCGCTCGCGCAGAGTATTGCCCGCCACATCAAGCCGTCCCATATCTATACCAAGGCAGAGACCGGCCCCATCGGCCCCTTCTTGAAGGAGCATTGGGACGGGGAGTGGGCCTTTATCTTCGTGGGGGCGCTGGGTATCTGCGTGCGCAGCATTGCACCGCTCCTCAAGAGCAAATACAGTGATCCGGCTGTGGTCTGCGTGGATTCTACCGGACGCTTCGTGATTCCCGTGGTTTCGGGCCATCTGGGTGGGGCCAACGAACTGAGCCGTGAGTTGGCAGAGATTCTGGGGGCAGAGGCCATCGTCACCACGCAGAGCGACAATGAAGGCCTCTGGGCGCTCGACACGCTTGCCCAACGCTTTGGCTGGCGATGCAACGCCAAGCCTGCGCAGATGAACCAGGCCATCTTCGCCTTTGTGCAGAGGCGTCCCACCGTGCTGCTGCTGGAGGTGCGCGATGCCGGGGCTACCTTCCTGGAGCGCACGCTGCCCGAGCACGTGATCCTCTGCACGGATCGTACAAAACTCGATCTCTCCGGTGCCGAGCTGCTGATTGCCGTGACGCCGCGCCTCTTGCCCGATTTGAGCGGGACTCCAGGTCTTTCCGTGTTGCACTACTGCCCGCCTGTGCTTCATCTGGGATTCGGCTGCCGCAAGCAGTGCGACCCTGCCGGTATCGCTCCCTATATAGCTGAGGAGATTCGCTGCGCTGGATATGCCACCGAGAGTGTGGCGAGCGTTTCCACCATCGCGCTCAAGCAGGATGAACCGCTGCTGCAGGAGCTGTTGAAGGCCTTTGCACCGGCCCAGCCAGTCATCTGGCAAGCTGCCGAACTGGCGGAGATTCCCGTTCCGAACCCGTCTGAAAAGGCACTGGAAGTTACCGGTTGCCCCGGGGTTGCGGAAGCTGCTGCGCTGCGCAGTGCCCATCTCGGCCCGCTGTTGATTGAAAAGCAGAAGGGGTGCCTGCAGGCTGATGCCAACTTTACTTTTGCCCTCGCGCAGGAGGCGACCTCTTTCCGCGGTGGCCATATCGAGATTGTCGGGGCTGGCCCGGGTGATCCGGAACTGGTCTCCGTGCGCGGTCGCCGCTTCCTGGAAACGGCCGACCTGATCCTTTATGCGGGCAGTCTGGTGCCGGTCGAACTGACCCTTTGCGCAAAACCGGGCTGCGAGGTCCGCAGTTCCGCCTCCATGGACCTGGAGGAGCAGTTTGCGCTGATGAAAGAATACTACGACCGCGGGCTGCTGGTGGTCCGCCTCCATACCGGCGATCCGTGCCTCTATGGCGCCATTCAAGAGCAGATGGCCTTCTTTGACAAGTATGGGATGTCGTACCACATAACACCCGGTATTTCGGCTTTTCAGGCTGCTGCAGCCGCGCTTCGCTCGCAGTTTACCATCCCCGAGAAGGTGCAGACCATCATCCTCACGCGGGGCGAAGGGCGCACTCCAATGCCTGAGCGCGAACAGCTGCACAAACTGGCCCAGTCGCGCAGCACCATGTGCATCTATCTGAGTGCTGCCATCGCCGAGGAGGTGCAAGCCGAACTCCTGCAGGCCTATCCGCCAGAAACCCCGGTGGCCGCCTGCTATAAGCTTACTTGGAAAGAGGAGCGTATCTATCGCGGCGAGCTTCGCGACCTGGCCCGGATTGTCAGGGAGAATAACCTGACGCTCACCACGTTGCTGGTGGTGGGTGATGCAATTGGCAACCGCGAGGGACTCTCGCGGCTCTATGCCCACGAATTCAAACACCTCTTCCGCAAATGATCCTGATTCTCGGTGGAACGACGGAAGGACGGCTCGCGGTCCGTGTGGCGGATGCGGCGGGCTCGTCCTATTGGTATTCCACCAGGGATGCTTTGCAACAGATTGAGTGTCTGCATGGAACGCACATGACGGGTGCGCTCGGTGCGACTTCGATGGCCGATTTCTGCGCCACGCACGACATTCGCCTGCTGATTGATGCCGGCCATCCTTTTGCCGCTGAATTGCACCGTACGGTGGCTGTCGTGGCGGAAGAACTGGATCTGCCGGTGATACGCGTGGAGCGGGTCTATCCGCCGCGCGAGAAAGATACTATCTGGTGCCGGGACATTTCAGACGCGCTTGCGCGGCTGGAGGCCGATGGCATCACTTCGCTGCTGGCCCTGACCGGCGTGCAGACCATCCGCGCGCTGAAGCCCTATTGGTCGCGGAACGACTGCCGGATGCGTATTCTGGATCGCGATGAATCCCGCGCACTGGCGTCTGCAGAAGGTTTTCCGGCAGATAAGTTGGTTTATTACGCAGCCGATGATACGGCTTCACTGTTGGCCTCTGTGCGCCCCCAGGCTATCCTGACCAAGGAGAGCGGGGAGAGCGGCGGGTTTACCGAAAAGGTGGATGCGGCGCGCGCTGCCGGCGTGAGGGTTTATGCGCTGGAGCGGCCTGCAATGCCTGCGGGTTTCGTTACCGTAACGGGCGAACACGGCCTGCGTCGCGAGATCGAACGGCTGCTGCCCGGCTTTTTCCCGCTGCGGACCGGCTTTACGACCGGCGCCTGCGCCACGGCAGCCTCCAAGGCGGCTTTGCTGGCGCTGCTGGGACGTGAAGTCGGGGAGACGGTCTCCATCACACTGCCGGACGGCGAGACGTTGGCTTTGCCAGTTTCCGGGGTTACCCGTCACGCGGCAGAACCCTTCACCGCGGTGGGGACAGCTACGGTGGTGAAAGATGCCGGCGACGATCCGGATGTTACGAACGGCAGTGCCATCGTTGCGAAGGTTACATTTTCTAAAGAGCCGGGGATCCATTTCCTGCAAGGGGAGGGCGTTGGGCGCGTCACCCTGCCCGGCCTCGGGCTTCCGGTCGGTGGTCCGGCCATCAACCGCGTCCCGCGCGAGATGATGACGCGCGAACTTTCAGCGCTCTATGCTGGCGGACTCGATGTAACAATTTCTGTCCCAGGCGGTCGTGAGTTGGCACTCAAGACCTTCAATCCCAAGTTAGGCGTGGTGGATGGCATCTCGATTATCGGGACTTCCGGCATCGTCCGTCCCTTCTCGGATCAAGCGTTCGTGGATGCCCTGCGCAAAGAGATTGAAGTGGCGCTGGCCATCGGCGTGGACCATCTGGTGATCAATTCGGGTGCCAAGAGCGAGGCGTTCCTGCGTAGCCGTTTCCCGGATTTTCCGCCGCAGGCCTTCATCCATTACGGCAACCTCGTAGGGGAAACCCTCAAGCTGGCTGCCGAACTGGGCGTCCGTCGCGTGACGATGGGCGTAATGCTGGGCAAGGCTGTGAAACTCGCTGAAGGACATCTGGATACCCACAGCCGCAGCGTGGTGATGAATCGTGAATTTCTAAAAGGTGTCGCCGCTGAAGCCGGCTGTTCCTCCGCCGTCACGGAAGCTATTGACCGCCTCACTCTGGCCCGTGAACTCTGGACGGCCCTCAGCCCGGACGATGCCCGTCGCTTCCTCTCGGCCATCCTCTCCCGTTGCCGAGCTGCCTGTGCTACTGTTTACCCGGCTACCGCCGGCACGCTGGAGATCATTCTTCTGGACGAATCGGGTTTTTCACTATCTTTGTAAACTATGAAACGCATTATACTGATTACTGGTGGAGCGCGGTCGGGAAAGAGCAGCTACGCGGAAAAGCGGGCGCTCGAACTCGCTGAAAATCCGGTCTATCTGGCTACAGCCAGGGTATGGGACGACGAGTTTCGGGAGCGCATTGCGCGGCACCAGGCTCGCCGCGGTCCGCAGTGGACCAACCTCGAGGAAGAGAAGCAACTCAGCCGGCACAACCTCGCCGGGCGTGTGGTGCTGGTGGACTGCCTGACGCTATGGGCCACCAACTTCTTCACGGATCTCGACGGCGACACGGATCAGGCGCTCGAGGCCATCAAGGCCGAGTTCGATGCCTTCACCGCGCAGGATGCCACCTTCCTTTTCGTTACCAATGAAATCGGCTTGGGCGGCACCTCGGACAATGCGCTTCAGCGCCGCTTCACCGACCTGCAGGGCTGGATGAACCAGTACGTCGCCGCCAAAGCGGACGAAGTGATCCTGATGGTCAGCGGCATCCCTGTCAAAATCAAGTAGAATGACACACGAATTCCACATCAATCAACCCGATACCGCCCTTTGCTCCGCACTGCAGAAGAAGATTGACAACCTCACCAAACCCCGCGGTTCGCTGGGCCGCCTGGAGTCGCTCGCACTGCAGGTGGGCCTCATCCAGCAGAGCCTGACTCCCGAACTGCGCCACCCGCAGAATATCGTCTTCGCGGCGGATCACGGTATCGTGGCGGAGGGAGTGAGCATCGCTCCCAAGGAGGTTACCTGGCAGCAGGTCTGCCACTTTACCCATCCGCAGGGTACCGGCGGCGTCAATTTTCTCTGCCGCCAGCATGGTTTTCAGCTAAAAGTGGTGGATGTCGGGGTGGACTTCGATTTGCCCAAAGACCGCGGCATTATCGACCGTAAGGTCCGGCGCGGCACCGACAACTTCCTGCACGGACCGGCGATGAGCGAGGCGGAGTTCGAGCGTTGTCTGGAGATTGGTGCCGAAGTGGTGCGCGAGTGTGCGGCGGAAGGTAGCAACGTGCTGAGTTTCGGGGAGATGGGAATCGGCAATACCTCGCCCTCGTCCATCTGGATGTCGCGCTTCACGGGCATTCCGCTCGCGGAGTGTGTGGGAGCTGGCAGCGGTCTGGATCAGGCGGGCATCGCGCACAAACTGGACGTATTGCAGCGCTCTGTGGACGGTTATGCGGGCGACGGCTCGCCGCGCGACTGGATGCGCTGGTTCGGCGGATTCGAGATGGTCGCGGCGGTGGGAGCGATGCTGCAGGCCGCCGAACTGGGCATCGTGATTCTGGTGGACGGTTTCATTATGACCGCCTGCATGCTGGGTGCCGAGCAACTGGCTCCGTCCGTCAAGGAATATGCGGTTTTCGGCCATTGCGGCGACGAGTCGGGCCACCGAAAACTGCTGGACACGATGGGCGCGCAGCCGCTGCTGAACCTCGGACTGCGGCTCGGGGAGGGGACCGGTGCCATCTGCGCCTACCCCATTCTGGAATCCGCCGTCCGGATGATTGACGAAATGGACAACTTCCGCGATGCGGAGATTACCAAATACTTCTAACCGATGAGACTACTGGCCGCCCTGACTTTCTTCACGCGCCTGCCCTTCTGGCGCATCCGTGAGATCCCTGCCGACGCCTTCAAGCGCGTGGTGCCCCTCTGGCCGCTGGTTGGCTGGCTGACGGGCGGCCTGATGGCGCTCGCCTTCTGGATTGCCTCCCAGGTGATGCCGCTGACCGTGGCGTGGATTCTGTCGCTGACGATGCGGCTGCTGTTGACCGGTGCGCTCCAAGAAGACGGCCTGGCCGATTTCTTCGACGGATTCGGCGGCGGTACTTCGCGCGAGCGGCGGCTGGCCATCATGAAAGACTCGCACATAGGCACTTACGGCGTCATCGGGCTGATCGTCTATTTCGCCCTGATGCTGCAGCTGCCGGGCGTCATCTCGCGCGACACACTGATTCTGCTCGTGCTCTGCGGAGATGTCTGGGCCAAGTGCTGCGCCGCGCAGCTGATTAACCTGCTGCCCTATGCGCGCACCGAGGAGGAGGCCAAGAACAAGACGGTGTATAACCGGATGAAGTGGCACGAAGTGCTCGTCTCCCTGCTGGCCGGGTTGGCGCCTATCGCAGTGCTGACCTTGGTCCTGCACTGGCTGCCCCTCTGCTTCTGCTGGTTGCTGCTGGTTCCCGTGGCAGTGATGCTCTTGCTGACGCTGCTGATGAAACGGAAGATCCATGGCTATACTGGAGACTGCTGCGGCGCCACCTTCCTGCTGTGCGAACTCTCGCTCTATCTGGCTGTTTTGATTGCATTTCCTTTTTGGGCCTGATATGGAAGTTATCCTCGTCCGCCATACCTCCGTGGATGTTCCGCCCGGCACCTGTTACGGGCAGACCGATGTGCCGTTGAAGGATACGTTTGCTGTTGAGGCGGCCGCGACGCGCGCTTCGATTGCTGTCCTGGGCACGCCCGACGCCGTTTTTACCAGTCCCCTCTCGCGCTGCGTGTATCTGGCGGAGTTTTGCGGCTATCCCGACGCCGTTCGCGACGCCCGCCTGCTGGAGATGAACTTCGGCGACTGGGAGATGCGCCTCTATGACTCGATCGTCGGCCCCGAGGCGGACCGCTGGTACGAGGATTACATCAATACGGCGGTTCCCGGCGGCGAATCCTTCATGATGCAGTATAACCGCGTCACGGCCTTCCTGGATGAACTCCGCGCCAAGCCCTACGCCCGCGTGCTGATCTTCGCCCACGGCGGAGTCCTGGCCTGCGCCAAGATCTTTGCCGGCCTCACCACCCCCAAAGAGGCTTTCTTCAACCTCACGCCCTACGGTGGGCACATTTGCATAGCACTCTAAGTGCCTGTTTTTTGAAAAAATGCGAGCCCCTCGCTTCGAGCGCGCGCTAATCATTGCCTCAGGCCTCTCCGTAGGGGTACCAGTGCGCGCTCGGGGGCAGTTTGCCTGGCTGGGTGACGCTCACCTCCCTTCCAACTGCCGCCACAAGGTTATCTCCGCGCGCTTTGAAAAGTGATTGATAATTCGTAGATTTGCGTTGGCGTGGTTCCCTTCTCATGAAAAGACTCCTCTCATTATCATTGTTATTCTTGCTACAGTGCGCTTGTAGCCCAAGGATTACGCTCGATATCGAGAAGGAACTCCCTATCAATTATGATGATGGTACCGTTTATGTTCTGGATGAGAATACAAAGGCACCCTCAAATGCAGAGTATATTGGAACTATATCTGTTCAAAGCAGTTTTAGCAACGCCGTAATCGAACCTGCAGCTATAAACGAAGCTTTTCGTGCTGGAGGCAATGTACTCGACATACAATCGCTGCATCATGTCAAATTCTTCTCTGCCGGCGATAAGGCGAGCCTCGAGGGGCGAATACTGAACGTCAATAATCCGGAGTACTTGACAAATGCAGTCCCGAGAAGAGAGAATTTGTCTATTTATCCTTTGAAAAAAAAGCCGTTCGAACTGAGTCTCTCCATCAGCGGTGAGTCGGGGTATGCATTTGAAGTCGCTCCTTTTGGGTTTGAGTATTTCTCGATGGGGCCTTTCTCGGCCACGGATCTTTACGCTTATTCTTATTATGCTCGTACGCCCGGTGTGTTTTCCTTGGAAGCCGCATGGCAGTTCAATGAATGCTGGGCTTTGACTAGTAGTGTCGGATACAGCAGTTTCAAGATTTCTTACGTTGATCCTTCGACGGATCGTACGACAAGGACCGAAAAGGGATCCGTATTCACGGTTTTTGCCGGACTTCGGTTCTATTGGCTTTCCCGTCCCGTCTGGAAAACCTATTCAGCCTTTCAGGGTGGCTACTATCGTCCAATGGGGGAGACCTCGTATTGGCTGAAGACGGCAAAACCAGATAGACAATTCGGCGGACAATTCACTCTTTTCGGCTTGCAGATCGGGAAGAAATCATTCCTCGTCCTCGAATTGTATGGATTCGGGGATTATTATAATACGGTACTCCCTTGTGCCGGAGGTAAAATCGGGTATGGGTATCGTTTTTAGATTCAGAGAAATATGAGAAGGCTAATAATCTTGTTGATGAGTTCTGTCGCGATGCTTTTCATCTTGACTGCCTGCCCTTTTGATGGTCCTGGACACTATGATGCGACAATGGAAGTATTCACCAGAAACATCGTGAAGGGATACTATGTGGAGCCGCTCAACAGCTTTAAGCCCGATTCAGGAGAAGCATGGATTTCCAATAGCAGAAATTGTAACCTGAGATATATCTATTCGCCCATTGATGGAGAGAGCTGGCGCTGCACGATTGAGGTGACAGACGCAGGAGAACAAAGATATCCTCTTATTACAGGCGTTTCCAGTGTGCAATTCGTTATTGAGGGATCTAATTCATCCTCACCCACTACTATTGGCGGATGTATTGATGAGGCGGATGGATACAAAACGACTTTGACCGGATCGGTCACGAACTGGGCCGGCGTTATCCGGGTGGAAACCAGCCAGAACGGAGTGCCGCTCAACTGGGGCGAGGCTACCTTCTCCGGATCGGAAGAGCCGATTATCACGACGGGCAGTTATCTTAAATAGAAGTTGATTTCCTCTTCCGGAAGGAGGGCGAGGTCGGCGACTTGGCGGAGGGAGAGTCTGCTTTGCTGGCGCAAGGCACGCGCCAGAGATAACCGCTGGTCGGCGGTCAGTTGGCGGATGTCCTGGATGCCGAACAGTTTTCTGGACATTTCCCGGCTTATTTTGCGAGCTTCCCGGTCGTCAATCATGACGCCGCGAGTGGCAGCGATGGCTGAGAGCATTTCCATATCCTTGTTCCGCCCTGCGGCGCTGAAAGCGCGGAAACAGTTATGCGTTCGGTAGATACCTTCAAAGTGACGAACATCCACGTAGTTCTCCGGCAGTAGAAATCCATTGCAAACCCTCCAGTGGGCGGGCACCGTGCGCTTGGAGTGCAGAAGACGCATCTGCTGGCGAATGGGCAGGTCGCCAATCCGGGCGGTGGTCAGTTTGTTGCCTCGTTCGTCATATCTCCAGATGGAGGTGTGGCCGGCGGGCCTGAAATACATGGAACCGGTGCCCCAGCGATAGTCGTATGGCATGACGGGCTTGCCGTCTTTCGTCGGCTGGGAGATGATATAGGTGCCAACTGTTTTCAGGTATTCCGGATCTTCGACAGGAATGACCTGCAGCCGGAAGACGACACCGTCCAAGCTGCCGCGCTCGACGATGACGTGGCGGGTGTATGAAGTCTCGTAGAGCGATTTGTACCGCTTTATCTCATCGACTTCTCCATAGGTAAGAAGGTGTGGATGAGATTCTTCTATAGAGTAAGCCAGGACGGAGACTTCGGCGTGTGCGGCACAGACACCAATCAGGTTGAATGCCGCGTAATAGTCTGTATCTGAGACAAGAAAACGGCGGACAAGCCGGCCGTCTGCACATAGGTGATAGTATCCCTTCATAATCGTCCCTCCGTTAGCATTAGAACTCTACCGACAAAAGTAGTACAAAAAGGATATCAGCGCAAGAGGCTCGTGCTCTTTTTTACAGTGAGCGCGCGCAAATCCGTTGTTCGTGACATCCTGTCAGGGTGGAGGCGCGCGCTTGGGGGGATTTTGCGGGGGTGGGTGACGCGTACCATGCCTGCAGAGACTTCCAGCGGGGAATTGGCGCGCGCTCTCAGTGGAGCACGTGTGGGGAGGGGCGCGTGTTCGTTGTGGAGGTGGGCGCGTTCTGGCGTGTGCGTGGGCGGGCGTTTGCGCGAGTTGCACAATTATTGCTATATTTGTCGGTTATATTAAGGAGATTGTCGGCCAAGGGCAGTCGACTGACAAACTGACAACAATAGACAATGGCAAATATTCTCAAGAAACTCTTCGGCAGCAAGGCGGATAGGGACCTCAAGAAGATGACTCCCATCGTGAACGCCTGCAAGGCCGAATACGAACAGATTGACAAACTTTCCGACGATGCCCTGCGCGAGGCCTCTGCGGCGCTGCGCAAGATGATCGCCGACTATATCGCTCCGGAAGAGGAGCAGGTGGCCAAGATCAAGGAGCAGCTCTCCGACGTGGAAATCGAGGTGACCCGCAAGGAAAAACTCGCCACCGAGCAGGACGAACTCATCAAGACCATCGACAAGAAGATCGAGGAGATTCTGGAAAAGATTCTCCCGCGTGCCTTTGCCATCATGAAGTCCACCGCCCGCCGCTTTACGGAAAATGCGACCATCAAGGTCCGGGCGACCGACTTCGACCGCACCCTCTCCGCTTCGCACGACTTCGTAACCGTGAACGGCGATTATGCCGTCTGGCAGAACTCCTGGATGGCCGGCGGCAACCGCATCACCTGGGACATGGTCCACTACGACGTGCAGCTGATTGGCGGTATCGTGCTGAACTCCGGCAAGATTGCCGAGATGGCTACCGGTGAAGGCAAGACCCTCGTGGCAACCCTCCCGGTCTTCCTGAACGCACTGGCCGGCAAGGGTGTGCACGTAGTCACCGTCAACGCCTCCCTGGCCCAGCGAGACGCCGCGTGGCTGGGCCCGCTCTACATGTGCCAGGGCCGGAGCGTGGACTGCAGCGACACGCACGAAC
>JAFSWO010000083.1 GCA_017450165.1 Bacteroidales bacterium
ATTGCCACAAAAGAAATGGCGCCTTTGTTTTGCATATCGTTAGTGTGTTTAGATAGTATTCCTAGTCTAAAATAGGGTGCAAATTTACTATTTTTTCGCAATCTATAAAGTATTTCCTAATTTTGTTTGTTCCAAAGCCCGCTGCATGATGAAGCATCTGCGTCTTTTTCTGATGGTTGCGGCCCTGCTGGCCTTTGTTTCTCCCGCCTTTGCGCAGGAGGTGACGCGCGAGCGGCAGCTGGCTGAAGCCGACGCGCTCTTTGCGGGTTACGACTTTGCCGAGGCACTCCGGATTTACCACACGCTGCTGCCGGGAGCCGATTCCGCGCAGGCCGTAGCGCTCGGCGCACAGATCATGCGGTGCGAAAACGGCCTCAACCTGCTGAAGTTCGCAACCGAACCGGAGCTCATCTCGTTGCGCGTCGTGCCGCTGAATGATTTCTACCTGAACTACGCTCACCTGCCCAACCGCACGTGGATTCCCTTCCCGAACGACTTTGTACCGGAGGGTCAGCATCCCTTCTGCAATGCGCTGCAGTTCGACCGGCAGCGCGGCGAGGTGGTCTATTCCTGCCCGGATTCCGCGGGCCGATGGAATCTTTGGACCTCGCACCTGCAGGGCGATACCATCTGGACCCTGCCACAGCCGCTGGGCGACGCCTTCACCTCGGCCGGCGACGAGATCTATCCCATCCTCAGCCCGGATGGCCGGCAGCTCTGCTTCTCCTCCAACGGCATGGCGGGCATGGGCGGCTACGACCTGTTCATCTGCAACCGTAAACCCGACGGCAGCTGGGACGCACCGCAGAACGTGGGATTTCCCTACTCCTCCACGGCGGACGATTTTCTCTTTTCCCCCACGCCCGACGGCTTGTTCTCTATTTTCGCTTCCACGCGCGACTGTCCGGCCGGCAGCATCCGGCTCTATGCCGTGCGGCGTGAGCATGCCCCTGTCCGCGAATCCGTAGAAACCCCTGCGGAGGCCCTGCGCATCGCGGCCTTCGAGAAGCGGCCCGAACCCGAACCGACGCCGGTGACACCTGATCCTCAGCCGGTTGTCGGCGACAATGAAATGATGACGCGCTATTTCCGCGCGGTGGATTCACTCGGCGTCCTGCAGAAACAGGTGGCTGAGCTGACCCGCGAACTCGCTGAGCTGCGCGAAGATCTGCGCGAAGAAGAGGATCCGGCCCGCAAGGCCGAAATCACCCGGCGAATCGGCGAAAAAGAGGCGGCGCAGCTCGTTGCGCAGGCCGCACAGAGCCGCCAGATGCGCACCGTGCGCCGGCACGAATCGGGATTCCTGGAGCTGGGACTGGTTCCGCCGCCCATCCTGCAGGCAAAGCCCGAACCCGAACCGGAGGTGGCCACCCTGCCCGCAGAATCGCTCTACTACAATTTCCGCAGGATGGAGTATGGCCTCCTGGGCGACCTGGCCATTGAGATGCCGGCGGTGGAACTGGAAGAGCCGGCGTTCGATTATACGTTTAAAATCGGAACCGAAGCGGTCTTTGCCCCGGAAAACAAACGGCCGGAGGGCTTGATCTACCAGATTCAGATTTGCTCCACGGCGGGCCGGATCTCCAAGGCCCGGCTGAAGGGAATGTCCCCTTGCTTCGAGTTTAAGAATAACGGAAAATACGTTTATTTTGTAGGTGCTTTTCGTCACTACGACGAGGCCGTTGCGGCCCTGCCCAAGGTCAAGGCGCGCGGCTGGTCCACCGCCTTCATTACGGCGCGGATGGATGGTAAAGCACTGACTATCAAGAACGCACGCGCAATTGAAGCCAAAACGAAAAATTAATGATTCAACAAATAGTCGTTTATGAAAAAAGTATTTACCCTTGCTTTTCTGCTGCTCGCCTGCCTCTGGTGCGGTGCGCAGAATGACAACTGCTTCAGCATCATCGTAGGCAAGAACGCCAGCGCCACCGGCGAGGTGATTCTGGGTCACAACGAAGATGACGGCGGCGAGCAGATGCTCAACCTCTACGCCAGCTCCGAATACCTCTGGGCGGAATTCCCGGGTATGGAGGTCGCCGATGCCTTCTTGAACCAGCACGGCGTGGCCATCGTTTCCGACAATTGTCCGTCCCGTTCCACCGAGGAGAACTTCTTCGAGGGCGGTGTCTGCTACGAAGTGCGCGTGGCGGTGGCCAAGCAGGCCCGCACCGCCCGTGAAGCCGTGAATATCATCGGCCATCTGATCAACACCCGCGGCTACAACAAGTCCGGCCGCACCTATCTGGTGGCAGACCCGAACGAAGCTTGGGTCGTGGCGGTGATCCAGGGTCGCCAGTGGGTCGCACAGCGCGTCCCGGACGATGCCGTGATGGTCATCCCCAACTACTTTACGATTGATCGCGTAGACTTTGCGGATCCCGACAACTTCGTGGGTACCGACGTCTTCTCCTACGCAACCACCCGCGGCTGGTATAACTTCCGCACCGACGGCAATTTCTCCTTCCGCAAGGCCTTCTCCACCCCGGAATCCCGCACCAAAGAGCACAACCTGCTGCGCCATCGCGCCGCCCTGTCGTTCTTCGGCCAGAGCGCTCCCGAAAATCCGGATGAGATTCCTTTCTGCTTCAAACCGGACAAGAAGGTCTCCGTGGAAGATGTGATGCAGGCCCTCTCGCTCCACCAGCCCGCCTGGGTAGCCGGCAGCATCTGCAACAAGAAGACCGTGGTTTCCACCATCTTCCAGCTCCGCAGCAACATGCCGCGCGAAATCGGTTGCGTGATGTGGACCGCCATGGGTCGCCCCGCTGTCGAGGCTTACCTGCCTATCTATCTGGGCACCACCGAACTGCCCGCTTTCGGCCGCTTCTTCAGCGCGGCTGACGCCGAGAAACGTCACTTCACCGACGCCAAGAACCTCCGCGTCCACACCCCGTCCGGTTTCTACTGGAAGCATGTGGACCGCTGGGATGCCATCGAGAAAGACCTCTACAAAGAGGCCGCTGCCGCTCAGTACGCGCAGAAGTTCCAGGCCAAGCTGATGAAGGAACAGGAAGCCTTCGAGAAGAGCTGCATGAGCTATTACGCAGCCGACGGCACCCTCCGCAACGCCAAAGGCCTCGCAAAGCGCCTCAACAAGGCCATCGACAAGAATTACGAGAAATACGTGAAGGGCTTCTAAAAAGCCGTGAATTCCATGAAAACGAGACGCTTTCTCCTGCTTCTGCCACTCCTGCTGGCCGTCGTGCTGGTGGCAGGTTGCAAATACCAGTCGCCCAAACAGAAGGCGGCCGCCTATCTCACCACAGAGATTCAAAAGGCCAACAAGCTCATGGCCGGCAAGTATGTCGATGACATCACCCTGTGCGACGCTGTTTTATTCAACGGAAAGGATGTCGTCTACAACTTTACCTATGATGAGGTGCGGGCCCAGATGACCATCCGTGATTTTGCCGAGACGCCCCAAAAGGACGCGTTGGATATCAACCTGCAATTGACCTGGGCCACCAATCCTTCCATGGCAGCCCTCAAAAAGCTCGTCAAGACCCTCGGTGGTATGATTATTTACAACTATACCGGTTCCCAAACCGGCGAGGGTTTTACCATCACGATTGATCCGGAAGACTGATTCCGGCAGAGGCCCTTATGAAAGAAGTGCTTCTCCTTGCGGGGAAGCACTTCTTTATTTTGTGACGGGAGGGCCGTCGGGTTAGTCGTGGACCGGACGGATCGGCATGGCGAAGGTACGATAGGTCGACAGGAACCCCAACCCGCTTTCCTGGGAACCGTAGAAAACCCGGCCGGCCGAGGAACGGGCAAGTTCGGCGGTCCAGATGAAGACGCCGGGTTTGGGATTCTGGCGGACCGTGTTGAAGTATCCGACTGCAGGGAAGAAGATGGTCGTGCCGTTGGTCTTGCTGGTTCCAAGCCAACCATCCTCGACAAACATCTGATTCTGTTCATCTTTCCGGGTCCAGGTCCAGTCGCAGCCCGAGATCAGTTCGCTCACTTCAGCAGCGGTCGGGGTGCGCCAGGGAGAGCCGAGATTGACCGTCGCCGCATCATCCGCCGCTTCAAGCACGTTCTTGCCGTCAACCGGAACGCCGTAACTGGCGGCTGTCTCCTCGTCAAGGATGTACTTCGTAAACTCGTAGACATCGTCCTCCTTTGCGGGCGAAGTGTACGCCCAGCGGTAGAAGTAGCCTGCCTGGATCGGGTCGGTCGCACCCAGGTTGCTGGTCGCCCACTTGAGACCGGAAGGCAAGCCGAGATCGACGGTTTCCGGAGCGGTGGGAGCAGCAAAACTGTAGGTTGCTCCGTCGGGCGGCAGGAAGAGGATGGGCTGCGCGGCCAGGGTCAGGCTTGTGATGCCGGTTCCCCGGAGCTGCAGATAATCTAGCCAGTGCTGGTTGGAGAGATTCAGCGTTCCTGTCAGGTTGTAGCACTGTTCGCAGTTCAGCTCATAGAGCATCGGGCTGGCGCTCACATCAAGCGATTCCAGCTTGTCGGAGCTGAAGAGATCGAGATTCATCAGCTTCGGGTTGTGACTCAGATCCAGCGAGGTGCCCTGATAATACTGGGCATAGAGGCCGCCCAGGTTCTCCGCAGCCGTTACATCAAGACTCGTGAGGTTTGCCTGGTCGATGAAGAGACTTATCAGGGCGGGGCCGGCGGTGAGGCTGGTGATCGGGCTGCGGGACGCGCTGATCAATGCCAGATTGGGGGTGTTCTCGATGTTGAGGGTTTCCAGCCACTGGTTGTCGTAGCAATAGAGTCGCTTCAGATTGGTGCATCCGCTCACGTCGAGGGCCGTCATCTGCATGCTGCCGGTGATGCCCAAATAGCTCAGCTGCGGATGGTTGTTGCCGACGAAGGTCTGGAACAACTGGCTGTTTCTGATGATCAGCGTATCCAGTTTCGTGTTGTAGGATATATCCACGCCTGTCAGAAGGCCGGTAGCGTAGCTCTCGCCGTTTTCATTCTCCACCATGTAGCCGTCGTAAAGCAGGTAGGTCAGGTTCGGGAATGCCTCGATACCCTTCATGGAGCGGACCTGATCCGAGTAAACGCGCAGCTGGCGGACGGCGGCGATTTCTTCGGCTGAGAGAATCCAGTCGCCGTCGGTGTCAAGATAGCTTACACACCAGTCCGCAAAGGCGGGGTCCTCGAAAGGCAGGCCGCCTTCCGGGATAAATTCCAGCGTACCCATCGGCTGGATGCCGTTGCGATGGATGATCACCTCCTCGTCAAGCGACTTGGTCATATACTGGCCCAGTTCGTTGAAGAAGGTCACGGTAATACCCTTCGTATAGGATCCTGAAGGGACGACCACCCAGAATTCGGTAGGCGCTTCGGGGTAAAGATATCCCTCGCTCTCTTCCGTCACCCACAGGGTGGTGTGTTTCTGCCATGAGGCATTCTGATCGTACATCTCGATTATCGGATCGGCGCTGCGGGTCGGCCCGGAGGTGACGGTCATATAGCCGCACATCAATTCGCCGTCGTTGCCCTTTACGTCAATCTTGCGGATACGGTCCGTACCGGTCAGGTTGAAAACCAGGATGCCGCATAAGTTCTTGAAGAAAAGGTCCTGGTCCTTGCGGTTTTCGGTCACCGCGACCATCGGATATGACCCGGGAACAATCGTTCCGAACCGGCCGCCCATGTAGCTCGCATATTTCTGGGCCTGAGGGAGTTCATAATAGATGACGCCTTCGGATGAAATCTGCGTGGTTGGACTGTAGGGATATACGGCATAATTGGCTTCGAGGGCGACCTTCGCCGAATAGAAATCGTCGTCCGCGCGGGAGAAGCGTGCGTGCGTGTTGTATTCGCCTTCGACCAGGACAAAGCGTTTGTTCGCATCAGAGCCCGTATAGATGGTCAGTTCATCACCGGGCGTCCAGACCAGCTGGTTGGTGTAGGTAGTACGGGTTTCGTCGCCCGACACGGCTTCACGCGAATAGGCGTAGAAAGTGTCGGGGCCGTCGTCCACGAGGGTGGGGACCGCCTCTTTCTGTGAACAGGAAGCAAGGGCCATCATAGCCGCTGCAAGTGTCATCAGGTGTTTTTTCATAGTTATAGAAGGTTTTTTGTTTTGTTCGGGTTATTGTCATACTCCCCTACCAGTTAATTGGCGGATTGATAATCGGTTGCTCGATCTGGGATTGGGCCAGCGGGGTCTCGGCGGCAAGTTCGAGCTGCTCTACCACCGGAGCAACATAACCCTGACAGAATGAGTATTTCTTTCTCATATCCAAAATAGTTGTTGTTTTTGCAAAGTTAGAAGTATTCTTCACATTTCCAAATATAAAGCCGTATCCAGCGCTGAACGCCCTGGACGAGCGCAGCGGCAAGGAGAAATTTGTCTCTTCGTCAGGTTTTTTCTTGTACAGCGATAAACATACAGACGAAAAAACGTAACTTTGTCTTCACAGCTTTAAACCCGATATGGATAAAAATCAGAAATTTGTCATTACCGTGAGCCGAGAGGTGGGTTCCGGCGGCCATACGGTCAGCCGTCTGCTCGCCGAGCGCCTGAATGTCCGTTATTACGACAAACAGATTATCGAGGGGCTCATCAAAGAATTCAACCTGAACCCTGAAGAGATCGAGCGGATCAAAGGACAGAAAAGAAACTGGTTTAATGACCTGGTCACCCATATCGTCGTGCCGCTGCGCCCGGAGACGTTTCTCGACCATTTGCCGGAGGAAGATATCGCGGTGACCCCGGACGCCATCTTTGAATGCGAGCGGAAGCTGCTCATCTCCTTTGCGGAGGAGGAATCCTGCGTGGTGGCCGGCCGTTCGGGATTCTTTATCCTGGATGGGCATCCCAACAAGTTTGATATCTTCATCACTGCCTCGCGCGACCATCGTATCGCGCGTATCCAGAAGCGGCAGAACCTGTCGCACGCCGAGGCAGAGAAGGTGATTGACAAGGTGGATGCCACCCGCGAGAATTTCACCAAGCGTTTCGCAAAGACAAGCCGCTATGACCTGCGCAACTACGACCTCGTCCTGAACATGGACAACCTCACGGAAGAGGAAGCGGCGGATCTGATCTTCCAACTGTTCGAAAAGCGCCTCAAATAGGGTTCACGACTGATGAAGCGAACGGTTTTCGGCCTTGTCGCCGCGCTCATCTTTCTGGCGGTCAATGGCTTTACGGCTGTTGCGCAGCAGGCGTCGTTGACAGAAAAGGAGCAGGCGGCCCGGGACAAGGCCTTCGCCCGGTATCGGGCTTCTCTGGCCGACGATCCGCGCACGCTTCTTGAGCTTTCTGATTCTCAGACGGCTGAAATCCTAGAGCTGACGATCGATGATTCCCTGCGCAGGGCGGTTGTGGTTCGGCCGAAAGACCTGTCCCGCCCTGCTCCGGTGGTATTCGTATATCACGGCCGGGGCGGACTGCTTTCCCGTTCGATGAACACCCTTTCCATTTATCGGCACTGGCCGGAAGCCATCATCGTCTATTCGCAGGGGCTTTGGATCGATGGCGGCAAGAAGATCAAGTGGGGTACCGGCTGGAAGATGCCGTCCCGGAAGGACGTGGGACGGGATGTCCGGCTGTTTGATACGCAGCTGGCGTATCTCACCGCGCACTTCCCGGTGGATACCAGCCGCATTTTTGCGATGGGACATTCCAACGGCGGGTCCATGACGTATGGGTTGTGGTCCTTCCGGGGCAAAAAGCTCGCCGGCGTCTGTATCTCGGGTTGCAGTTCCAACGCAGAGAATCCGGCGGTGCAGCGGCGAGCGGCCAAGCCCGCGTTTTTCCTCCTGGCCGAGGACGACCAGCTGGTGGACAGCGACAAGTACAAGGCATATATCCGGTATATCGTCGGCAAGCAGACCGACGGGGTCGGAGCGGCCGTGAGCGGAAGAGCGAGCGTTGGCCTGGATGCGGGTGTCGACGGAAGAGCGAATGCGAGCGGAGATGCGGTCGAGGCGGGCCAAATGCTGCGCTATGAAGCTGCGGCGGGCGGGGCCGAGGTGATGACCTTTTTCTACCCGGGCCGCCACCGTTTCAACCCTGCGGCGATCCCCTATATCGTGGATTTCTTCCGGCGGCAGCGGAAATAGCTGGGGGGCGCGTTTTCTTGTTTTGCAACCATCGCGCGGGTGAATTGTTTTTATCTAACTGATTACCAGCGGATTGACGATTTACCATCCGCGCGGTCCGCCCTCTGGCGCGACATCGCGCGGAATAATTTTTCACAAAGCATTAATAATCAGCGTGTTGCGAATCGGCATTCCGCGCGATGGTTGCAAAAAGGGTGAGCGGAAGGCGCGCCCCTCACCGGGAGCTCGGTGGAACGGGCGGCCAGCGCCTCCCTCACCGGGATTTCGTCGGGCCGGGGCCCTCCGACATCCCCAGCCGCCTGCGGCGGGGCGATGCAACAGCCGAGCAAAAGGAAGCCCGGCAGAGCCGGGGGCTTTGTGCGAACGCAAGCCGCTCGGAAAGCTAGCTTTCCAGGCGGCTTGTGCCCGCACAAAAAAGCCGCGCGCCTTGGGCGCACGGCTTCTTTTGCGGCTGTTGCGGTGAGGGGGGGATTCGAACCCCCGGTACGGTAATCCCGTACGTCAGTTTAGCAAACTGGTGGTTTAAGCCACTCACCCACCTCACCGAACGGGACTGCAAATATATATCTTTTTCGGCGAACACGAAAATTATTCACGAACGACACGACTGCGAAGGGCTTGCCGGCGAAGGGAGGCCTTTTTCGTCAGACCGGAGTCGGCAACCCGGAGCGGCGGGCCCGCTACTTCTCCGTAGCGGGTGCCGTCGTGGCGGTGTCGTCGGTAATGTCAATCTCGGTGTCGATGACCACCTTCGGCTGCTTGATGATCTTGATCACAAAACCGCCGCCGGGGGCCATGTGAACGGTCAGCGACTGCGTCTTGTCGGTAGTGGTGAAAGCGTGGATGTAGTCCTTCGCTGCGCGGTGCGCGTTGGGACCGTCCTGCAGAATCTCCACGAAGCAGTCGGTATTCTTATAGAAGGAAAGGTCCACTGTCACATCGCGCGGATCCCAGTTGTTCAGGCCGGCAATATACCAGACGTCGTCGCTGCGACGCGCCATGACGATAAACTCACCGATCGTACCGCCCAGCGGCTGGGTCTTGTCCCAGACGGTCGGCACGTGCGAGATGAAATCGAGGCTCTCCTTGTTCTCCATATAGTTCGACGGGCTGTCGCAAAGCATTGCGAGCGGGGACTTGAAAATCACATACTCGGCCAATTGGTGGCAGCGGGTACCCTGGCTCATCGGTTCGGTGTTGATGGCCACGTAATTCTTTTTGGTGGCGTTGCGCATCGCGCCCTGCGTATAGTCGGCCGGGCCGGCAAAGAAGCGGATGTAGGGCGCAGTTACATCGTAGGTCACCAGGTCGCAGTCGTTGTCCCACTTGACCTGCTCCAGACCGAAGATACCCTCGAAATTGATGGCGTTCGGCCAGGTTCGGTTCAGACCGGTGGGCTTGTAGATGCCGTGGTAATCCACCAGCAGATTGTACTTGGCGGTGGTCTCGGCCACGCGGCGGACGAAGTCCACCATCATCTGGTCGTCACGGTTCATGAAGTCCACCTTGAAGCCTTTGACGCCCATCTCGGAGTAGTACTTGCAGACCTTGTCCATATCCTTGTTGAAGGCCCAGAAGCCCGCCCAGAGGATGATGCCGACATTCTTGGAAGCACCGTAATCCACCAGCGACTTGATGTCGATCTCGGGGACTACCTTGAAGAGGTCGGCCTGTCCCTTGAGAGCCCAACCCTCGTCCAGAATCACATATTCGATCCCGTTTTCAGCGGCAAAATCGATATAATGACGATAGGTTTCGTTGTTGATGCCGGCCTCGAAATCCACGCCGTAGATGTTCCAGTCGTTCCACCAGTCCCAAGCCACCTTGCCCGGTTTGACCCAGCTGAAATCAATCGTCGGATCGGCGGGTTTCGCGAGCTTGTAGACCAGGTCGTTGTCGGCCATCGCGATATCGGAAGCGGTGATACCGATCACGCGCCAGGGAAACTCCGTGGCTCCGTCATATTTGGCAATCCACTTCTCGCGGCCGTTCACCAGCCCCTCGAGTTCGTTGTGGCCACCCTGCTTGATGAGGATGGGATAGGGTGCGAATACGCCGGTGAGCGTGGTTTTCTTCTTCTCGCCGTTGTAGAGATACATGCCCGGGTAGTCCATCAGGTCCGCCTCGGAGAAGCAGAGTCGCGGGCCGTTCGGAATCTCCACATAGAGCGGCAGGAAGGCCAGCCGGTCGGGATTCCATGCGGTGGGCACGATCTTTTCGTAAACGTTTTCGAAGTTATTGTGGAACTGGTTTTCCCAACTCTTTTTGGACGGCTCCTTGCAGCGCACATAGGAAACGTAGATGGGCCAGTCGTCAGCCAGGTTGAAGGCCACCGACTCGGACATCACCTTGAAGGGAGCGGTCGCATGCGAGATGATGCGATACGCCACACCGTCGTTGTAAACGCGGAAGACCACATCGTGATCCTTGTAGCGGAAGGTCGCTTCGTTGTAGGCGTCGCGGATCTCTTTCTTATGATAAATCAGCGGGTTGATGACATCATCCACCTGACGTTTCACCACGTCCAGGACTTTGCCCTTTCCGTAGGTCTTGCCGTTCTCCAGTTTCATCTGCACGGGGCAGTCATACAGAAGCAGTCCGCTGTTGTACCCCACGCTGAAGGTCAGCGCGCTGGAATAGTTGACCGCTACGACAATTTTACCATCCGGCGAGGGAATCGCTTCGGACTTGGGGGCAGCTCCCAGCATAAAAGACGCAAAGAGCGCTGCGATAGCCAAAATAAAACGTTTCATATGTTAAAGTCTAGGAATTACAAGGGATTGGGGATGACGCGCACCACGAATCCGCCGCCGGGCATCAGCCGCAGGGTGAGTTCGCGCGAGGTGCGGGTATCCGTGAAGCTGTGCACGAAATCCTTGGCCACATAATCGGCATTCGTGCCGTCCTGCAGGATCTCCACAAGGAAATCTCCGCGCTGGAAGCCCAGGTCCACCAGCACATCCCGCTCTTTCCAGCCATTCAAGCCGCCCACGTACCACGTGTCTCCGCTGCGCCGCGCCACCACGATATATTCGCCCACCTCGCCGCTGAGCACGCGGGTCTCATCCCAAACCGTGGGGATGCCCTTCAGGAAATCGAAGCACTCTTTGTTGGAGAGGTAGTTGGACGGACTGTCGCACAGACGCGTCAGCGGGGAATAAAAGACGATGGCTGCGGCCAGCTGGTGGCAGCGTGTGCCCTGGCTCATGGGTTCCTCGTAAACGGGAACGAAGTTGCGGGCGGAGGCGTTGCGCATGGCACCGGGCGCATAATCGAGCGGGCCGGCCACCGAACGGACGAAGGGCAGCACCACGTCATTGGTCACCATGTCGGTTTCCCGCGTGACGGTTTTGGTCTTCTCCATGCCGATGGCGGATTCGAAACTCACCACGTTGGGCCAGGTTTTGGTCAGGCCCGTGGGCTTGCAACAACCGTGGAAATCAATCAGCAGGCGATGTTTGGCCGCGATTTGGGCCGTGCGGGTCATGAATTCCACCATCTGCTGGTCGTCGCGATGGAGCATATCCACCACAAAGCCCTCAACGCCCAGCTTGCCGTAGTAATCGCAGATTTGCTCGACATCGCGGCTGAAGGCCCAGTAGCCGGTCCAGAGCAGGATGCCGATATGTTTCTCCTTTGCGTACTCAATCACCCCGCGAAGGTCCAGTCCAGGAACCACCTGATAGAGGTCGGTCTGCTGGCCCGGGGACCACCCTTCGCCGATCACCACATACTGGAACCCGTGCTCGGAGGCAAAGTCCACATAGTATTTGTAGGTCTGCGTGTTGATGCCGGCCTTGAAGTCCACGCCGTAGAGCATGCGGGAACTCCACCAGTCCCAGAGCGCGCGGCCCGGCAGCACCCACCCGAAGTTGGCATCGGTCGCCGGTGCGGCGGCGAGCTTGTAAACCAGGTCGTTGTCGGCCATCTTGGCATCGTTGGGCGCAATGGCGAATACGCGCCACGGGAATTCCGTCACGGTGCCGGGGTTGTCATATTTGGCGATGAATTTTTCGCGTGCGGATACGATGGATTCCAGGTTGTGGCGGCCACCCTGCGCGGAAGCGACGGGATAGGCCGCGAATTTGCCCGATACGATCTGCTTCTTCTTGTCCGTGTACTGCAGATACATGCCGGGATAATCCTGCAGGTCTGCCTCGGTAATGCAGATGCGGATTCCACCTTCGGCCTCTACCAGCATCGGCAGATAGGCGATACGGTCCATCGGCCAGCTGGAGACGAGCAGGTGGTCGTAGGTATTCTCGAAAGAGTGGTGGAACTGCTTGTCGAAGGCCTTTTTGTCGTTCGGAACATAACCCGGCGACCAGGTCACGAAAGTGGGCCAGTCTCCGGCGAAATGATAGTCGGCCTGCTCGGACAGCACCTTGAAAGCGGTGGGCTGGAAGGCGGCGAAGCGATAGGCAAAGCCGTCGTCATAGGCCCGGAAAATCACTTCATACTCCTTGTAGGTCAGACGGATCTCGTTGAATCTACCCTCCACCTCCCGCTTGGTGTAGTTGTTGGTGCGAAGGGTTTCGTTGACCGGCGTCATCACGATATTTTTGTTGACGGTGCGCCCCTTGCCGTTGAAGCTCTTATTATCCAGCTTCATGGAGATCACGCAATTGTCCATCAACAGCTTGTCATTGTAGCTCAGGGAGAAGACCAGACCGCCGCGGTTGGAGATCTGGGCCTTGAGACGGCCGTCGGGAGAGGTCAGGATCTGTTGACGCGGAGCGGCCATCAGCGGAAGTGCCAGCAGCATCACCGCAAGCACCGTAACCATCGATTTCAGAGGCTCTAAATAGCGTCGCATTCCCAACCGAAAATGTATAACAGTCTACAAAAATAGTAAATTATTAACACATTTTACACAATTCGCGCCAGATTTTGCAAATCCGTAAAACCGTGCTACTTTTGCAGCGGCAGTTCGGGATGTGGCGCAGTTGGCTAGCGCATCTGGTTTGGGACCAGAGGGTCGCAGGTTCGAGTCCTGTTATCCCGACAAAAAATGGAGGCGGATTCGCCTCCATTTTTTATTAGTCCCAGGTACCTGTGATGGGGATGGCGGGCTGGTTGGAGCCGGAGCCGCCGTTGGGTCCGCCGGCGCCCCAGTTCACGGAAATCGAATAAGGGATGCCGTTCAGTACGGCCGTGTCGCCGGAGTACTTGTAATAGTAGGCGCCCGAGGTATACTGCGTCTTGGTGCTGGTCACCGTTACCGGGCAGTAGACGGCCACCGACCAGGTGCCGGCGGGCACGTTACGCAGATGCAGCGATTTATTGGAACCGCTGTTGCAGAGCACATAATCCGCATCGCCCAGCCAGGCCGTACGGTCCTTGGCCAGCGCCAGGTAGAGATCGCAATCCGTGTCGATGCCGCGCAGGGTGAGCACCAGTTCCTCCGTGAGCGTAGGAACCTCAAAGGTAAAGTGATGATACTGCTTGTCGCCGATGCGCGCATAGGCCGGCTGGTTGGCCTCCGAACCCTTGTCCATCGTGCGGGTCACACCCTTGGAGAGAGCGCCCTTGGGGGTCACGCAGCCGTTGCCGTCGGTGGCATAACGAATCATGGCGGAGAAGAGGTCGCGCTGCTCGCCGGAAGAGACGCCTTCCGGGTGCGAGCCGATCACCACCAGGCGGCCGCTCTTTTCCGTAGCCTTGTAGGCCCAGGAACTCACCTTGCCGTTGAGTTTGGTGGAATCCGGACCCGGGGTCAGGTAGCGCAGCAGGATTTCCGTTCCGGCCGGGACGGGATAATCGACCTGCGACATATAGCATCCGCCGTTGTGGCGCACGCCGTCGATCTGCATGTCGTTGCCATAATCATAATAATTCAGCAGCGCACTGCCCGGTTCGATGGTCATGCTGGTATAGGTATCGGAAACGGTCTTTCCGGAGTCGGTCTTGGTATGGTAGGTATGGCCCGGCCAGATGCCGAAGTAGGTGGTGGTCGTAGCCTGGCTGTCATAGCCCTTGGAGGCGATCAGGCAGCCGGCGCAGGTACCTACGTAGGCACCGCCGTTGGCATAATAGGTGCGGATGCGGTTGCGGCCGTCCTCGCCGAGCGAAGCGCCGTGCTGGGTGGATTTACCACCGTTCACATAGATGCAGCGGAAGCGCGGTTCGCCATCCGGATAGAGCAGCGCGCCGTTTTTGTCCTCGTCTGAACCGATGAAGACGGCCGTCTGGATGGCCGTGTCGATAGCGATGGTGTTGCCTGTGGAGAGCGATGCGTAAAACTCCCAGTCGAGGTTCAGGTAAGAGGCGGCGGGCAGCGTGGTTCGCGAAGTAAGGCCGATACCGCCGTCCATGAAGAGATCCTTGTAGTAACCGCGGGCCAGCGGGTTGGCGCTCTCGGGGATGGAAGGAACGGTCAACTTGTCCATGATGACCACTTGCGAGCGGCCGGGAGAGTTGGGTTTCTGGGTCTGAACGACACCGTAGGTGGCGCCGTCGGTGGTATGCACCACCACGGAAAAACCGCGGTCAAAGGCGCCCGGCGGGACGATAAAGAAGAAAGCGCGGGGCGACGACGAAGAGAGTTTGAGAGAGGTGGCCACATTCATTGTGAGGCTGTTGTCGCCACCGGTCAGGGTCATCGTCTGTTCGGCGGTCCCTTCTTTGCCATCCAACGCCACCGTGCAGTCGCCCCAGAGCATATTGCCGCCCAGGTCGTGCACCACCACCTTTGTGACGGTAATGCTGGGCGCCATCAACTGCACGCAGAGCAGACCGCAGAGGTTTTTGAACTGCAGCGGGTCGCTCGTCGCATCGATCTTGGCAATGGCCGGAGCCGCACCGGCCGCAAACGATCCGGAGACATAGGTCTGCTTGGCAGGCAACTTGAAGTGAAGTTCTCCGCCCGACAGCGAAACATCTTCACCGTCCGGATACAGCGCGTACCAGGGTGCGGAACCCGACGGCGTGCCGCTGAAGGCGCCATTGGCCGTGCCGGCACCGCTCGTGAGGGTAAAACGGCTCTTGCTGCCGTCGTTACCGATCAGCGCGAAGGCGTCGTTGGCACTCCAGACCACCGTGGTGGTATCGGGCTTCAGGGCCGTGCGGGTGGATCCTGCAGCCTCGGGCATTTCAAGACTGGCCGTCAAGACCACTTCTCCCTTCGGGGCAATCTCCCCTTCCGGGCGATTGATTTCGCAGGATGCCACCGTTGCCACTGCGGCAACTGTCAGCAGGATTTTGGAAAGCGTTCGGTTCATTATCGTGTTCTCCTTATTATCTAATTCCAGGTGGCGCAGAGGGTGTAAGGCACGCCATTCAGCACCGTCGTATTGCCGGTATAACGGTAATACTTGCCCGTCATGCCGTTTCCGTTGTCATAGGTTTCCAGGGTTGAGGTCACGGTATCCGGGCAGCGGACCGCCACCATCCAGAGGCCGGATCCCGGTGCGGTGACGCTCACGCGCTGCGCGCATCCCTCCTCTCGGGAGGATTGGGTCGCCACGTCGGGATAGGCAAAAGTGCCCTTCAGCAGATACAGCTCCAGGTTGCAGCTGGCCGAACCCTCCGCGCCCTGCAGCTCCACGGTCAGCGTCTTGACCCCTTCCGGCAGATAGCAGGCGAAATGGTGGTACTGCAGATCGCCGATGCGGGCATGGGCCGGATCGCCGGCCGAATAGAGGGCCGTCATCTCGCGGATCACCCCGTTTTCCAGTTCGCCCTTGGCAGTGGAAATGCCGTTGCCGTCCATCGCGTAGCGGCACATCGCGGCCATCAGGTCGCGCCGCTCACCGCTCTCCACCCCTTCCGGGTGGGAACCGCAAGCCACCACCCGGCCGGTCAGGCTGTCCTTCTTGAAGGCCCAGATACTGCCCTGCTGGTGCACCTTGGTGGTGTCCGGGCAGTAATAGCGCAGCAGCAGCTCGGTGCCCTGCGGCGGGGCGGGCGAAAGGTAGCAGCCACCGTTGTGGCGCACATTGTCCACCCGGCCGTCGCCGCCGAAGTCATAGTACTTCAGCAGCGGGCAACCCGGCTCCACGGTCATCGAGGTATAGGTATCGTTCATCCCGGTGGGATAGCAGTACCCCGGCCAGATGCCCGTATAATTCGGGTTCGCGGAGGTGCCGGAACCCGCGGAGCTCAGGTAGGCTCCCGCACAGGTTCCCACATAGCTTCCGCCGTTTGCATAAAACTCACGGATGCGCTTGAGGGCCTTGCTGCCCTTGGTGTTCATCGAGAGGCCGTGATTGCCCGACTTGCCGCCGTTCATATAAATCATCCGGAAGCGCGGGGCGCCGTCCGGGTAGAGCAGACAACCGTTCTCATCCTCAGCACTGTGCGACATGACCTCTGTCTGAATCAGCGTATCCACGCCCGAGTTCTTCTCCACATCCGAGCAGCTGGCATAATACTCCATGGTCAACCCGAGGTACGGGACGACCGGCAACGTGGTGCGCGAGGTCAGTGCGATGCCACCATCCATAAAGATATCCTTGTAGAACCCTCTCAGCGGCACATCTGCCGGCACGGGCTCCAGCTCCTGCGGGGTCGGTTCGGGCACCGGCTCCTTGCAGGCGGAGATCAAGGTCGCCGCCAGCAGCAGGCATACGATATGGAGACGTTTTACCATCGGTCGCTTTTTATACAAACTACGAAGGTAGGTATTCTTTTCTAAAAAAGCTACCTTTGTGACATGAAACGTCTAGTTCTCACCTTATTCCTGCTCCCGGCCGCCTTTTGGGGATTCGCTCACGAGCAGGATTCTGTCGTTCAGGCAATTAATCAATACATTCAGCAGGTGCGCGAGCAGTGGGCCGTACCGGGCATGAGCGTGGCCGTCGTTCGCAGGGGTCAGACCCTGCTGGCCAAAGGATACGGCGTGAAGGAGAAAGGCAAGCCGGATCCGGTGAACGAACACACTGTCTATCAGGTGGGTTCCGTTTCCAAATCGTTCACCTCCGCCCTGTTGGCGATGATGGTGGACGAGGGACGCCTCAGCTGGGACGACCGCGTCAAAGATCTGCTGCCCGATCTGGAGCTGGCGGACGAACTGACGGAGGCGGACCTGAGGGTTTCAGACATCATGACCCATCGGATGGGCTATACCTCGCAGGCGGCCACCTACGTCCCGAACCTCGGCTATGGCCGCGAGGCGACCCTGAAGATGCTCTGCCTGCTGGAGCCGGAATATGGGTTCCGAGAGGGCAAGCATTACAACAATATGACCTTCCTGATTGCCGAGAAGATTCTGGAGAAGGTGAGCGGCCAGTCGTGGGAGCAGCTGCTTCAGGAGCGGATTTTCTCGCCGCTCGGGATGACTTCGGCCTCCTGTAACGGGGAGGGTTACCTCAAATCCCCGAACGTGGCCGGGCAGCATGAGCTCACCAACCGGAAGGATACGCTGCGGTGCGCCCAGCTTCGCGGAGACAGCCGCGCGCTGTACTGGCTGACCGTTATCGGGCCGGCCGGAAGCGTCAATGCCAGCGTGGTGGACCTGGCCCGCTGGGCGGAGTTCCACCGGAAAGGCGGCATCAACGCCGAGGGCGAGCGGCTTCTGTCACAGGAGCAGATGGATTATCTGCACCACGGTGTGGTGATTGACGAGCAGGATGCCGACCACATTACGCTCTACGGGCAGTGCTGGTATGTCGAGCAGAACGCCAAATGCCGGATTTACTACCATACCGGCACCACGTGGGGCCACACGGCGCTCTGCGTTTTCATTCCGCAGCTCGAGCTGAGCCTGGCCATCCTGGTGGACAGCGATGTGCCGGGCGGGGCGCGCTTTGCCATCATGCGGCGGCTGATTGACCTCTGCCTGGGGCTGCCGGACACCGATTACAGCACCCTCGCACTGAAGAAGTGGCTGAACCGCCGCGGCAGTTCGCACCGCAGGATCAGCCAGTTTGCCTATACCAAAACGCGGCCGGCCGCTACCGCGCTCTGCGGAACCTATACCAAAGAGGCGCCCTTCGGTGATGCGCGCATCTATATCAAGGACAATCGGCTCTACATCCGGATCGGCGAGAAAGGCTGGGTTCACCGGCTGCAGCACGAACGGGGCAACCGTTACTTCTTTGACTCCAACGGTCACCGCTTCCGCGCCACCTTCAATCTGGCATCGGACGGCACCGTCCGCGCCTTTGACCTGGACTGGGGCCACGGGGAGGACTATGGTCCCTGGAAGCGCCAAAAATAAGTTTATAATAAAAATGTAATATCCATGACAGCCGTAATTAAACGTTTCTATCCGTTTAGCGTCGGGATTGTGTTCGTCACACTCCTCGCACTGCTGGGAGCCGCACCGCTCCGGGCGCAGGTCTTTGATCCGCACGACGAGGCGGAGGCCGCCATCCTCAACAACGTAGACCGTTACTTCGAGCAGGTTCACGCCGACTGGCACATCCCCGGCATGGCCATCTCCATCGTCAAGGACGGCCGGCTGGTCTACGCGCGCGGCATCGGAGTCCGCGACCTGGACCATCCGGAGATTCCCGTGGACGAACACACCCATTTCAAGATTGCATCCGTCTCCAAGGCTTTCACGCCGGTGCTGGTTGCCCGGCTGGTGGACGAAGGAAAGGTGGAGTGGAACACCCGCGTGCGGGAGATCCTGCCGGAGTTCCGGCTCAAGGACAGCGTGGCTTCCGAACTGATTACGGTCAAGGATCTTTTCCAGCATTGTTCGGGCCTGAAGGCAGGCCAGGGTAGCTATCTTCCGCGCCTGGGCTACGGCCGTGAAGCCATCTTCACCGTCCTTCCCTACCTGGAGCCGGAGTATCCCTTCCGCAGCGGCTATGCCTACCAGACCTTCTTCTACGCGGTGAACGCCCTGCTGGTGGAGCGCCTCACCGGCCAAAGTTGGGAAGAGTCCATCCGCACCCGCATCTTCGAGCCGCTCGGAATGGCCGAGACCACTACCGGGGCGGAAGGGCTATTGGCCTGTGAAAACCGCGCCCAGTCGCACGATGCAAAAGTGATTGAAGGCCACATCGTCGCAACGCCCATTCCCTATGAGGATCAGCCCCTCAACCGCCTCAGCGTGATCAGCGCCTCCGGCGGCATCATCTCCACCGTCACCGATATGGCCAAATGGCTGCAGTTCCACCTGTCGGAGGGGCTACTGCCCGACAGCACCCGGCTCGTGAGCCTCGCCCAGATGCGCAAGGTGCATCGCGGCGAAAACCCTCAGAGCCAGAACGACAGCGTCGTGACGGTGTATGGTTACGGCTGGCACGTGGAGTACGGCCCCAAGGGAAAGCTCTACTGGCATACCGGGTCCGGGTTTGGCCATACGGATATCTGCTTCTGGCGGCCCGACCTGCAGCTGGGCTGCATGATTTCCTGCAATGCGGACGGCCTGACCGGAGCGCGTCGCGCCCTGATGCGCCGCATTATCGACCTCTATCTGGGGCATCCCGACACGGATTACAGCGCCCGCGAATTGGCGGCTCTACAGCGGACCGAAGCCCGGAAAAAGCCGGCTGAAGCGCCCAAGGAGCCCAAACCGGCCCCCGACAGCCAGACACTCGTCGGCACTTACCGCAACACGATCGGCCTGGGCGATGCGGTTGTAACGCTGGAGGGAGACATGCTGACCATCACCCTTGGCCCCAAAGGCTGGACCCATCTGCTGGAGCCGGTCAGCGGCCGTAAATTCCGCTTCAAGAGCGAAGGCCACTGGTTCCCCGTCACCTTCCTGCGCAACAAAGAAGGCGGAAAGATTGACTCCTTCCGCCTTCAGTTCGGCCACGGCGAAGACTTCGGCACGTGGACCCGGATAGACTAACGGTCCCCTTTATTACAACTTGGTCAGGCCAAATGTCGGAATAGCGACCCCGAAATCGAGCAGGATAATCGGCGCAAGCAGCTCTTTGTAAAAGCGATGTTCCAACCCGATGCGGGCGAACAGCCGCAAGTCGGTGCGCTCCCGCCTTGCATTCTTGAGCATCATATATGAGATCGGCGTATATTCTGCCATCACGAGACCTCTGGCCATAAACAACTCGGCAAAAACGTTTGAATCGCTCGAGGAGTATTCATATTTTCCTATACCCCCGCCGAGCTGCGCGATCAGATAGAACCGCTCTGTATGATAGATGGTGTACCCGAAATCAAGATGCTGAGACAAGTATCGCGTGAAAGGATATGAACGAGGTAAAGCTATTTCATTCAGGTTGACCAGATCCACTTCAAAATTAACGGAATACATCCGGTTTCGCCATCCAACAGAAAAGAAAAGCGTGTTGGTAAAAGCACTGTATCCACTGGGGGTATCCGGCAGATAATGATTGCTCAGGCCCAATTTGGCGTCAAGCCCGCCCTTCTCTTTCCACCGAACCGCCACGGGGTCGAACGAATCCTCCTTTAAAGGATGGACGGCAAGCAGGGTATCGGCCCCGTCTGTCTCGATCGCTGCTTTTGCCTCTTTTTTGATTCTTTCACGGGCTGCCTTGACATCGCTTACACCCAAGAGCAGCGAATCCCGCCATCTTCTGGCAAAGAGTTCTTCAAGATCAAACCGCCGCTGCGCTTCCGCCAACCCGGCGGCCGTCGCCGCTTCCGGTTTTACGAACGAATACTTCGGGTGAAACACGGCATGAACATCCGTGTAAAAATACTTTATATACCCGACTTTGATTGTTTTGGTCGTTTCCCGCCAGGTGATGGTACTGTGCAGAGCGGTTCCATCTGCAGTCGGAAAGCCGGTAAAATCCTTCCACTGCAACGGTCCTTCGCTCCAGAGGCGATTCTCCGGAGTCTGGGCTTGGAGATGAACGATTCCACCCAGCAATAGTGCAAGGACAAGGATGCGCTTCATTATTCCCAGCTGACCGTCAGGGTGTAGGGAACGCCGTTGAGGACCTCGAGGTGGCCGGTGTAGGACTCGCCGTGGTCCGTCTGGACGGTATCGACGGTGGTGTCGCACTTGACGCCGACATACCAGATGCCGGCGGGCAGGGTATCGAATTCCATTGTCTTGACGGCGCCGAGGGTCACATCGGCATAATCAGCCTCCTTGGCAAAAGCAAAGTCGCCCTTGCGGAGGGTCAGGAAGAGGTCATCCTGCGAATAGCCTCCCTGCAGCGCAATCTTGATATTCTTGGCGCCCTTGGGAATATTCACCGTAAAGTGATGATACTGCTTGTCGCCGATTTTGGCGTGTGCGGGATCGTTGTCGTCCGTGTCGCAATTCATCACGCGGGCTTCGCCGTTGGCGAGTTCACCCTTGATGCGCGGGGTGCCGTTGCCATCCATGGCATAAAGCACGAAGGCGGAGAAGAGCTGCAGCTGCTCACCGGCTACCACGCCTTCCGGATGCGATCCGCAGAGGACCGTACGACCCGCCTCGGCGCTGGCTTTCCAGGCCCAGGCGCTGATATGGTTGGTCACCTTGAAGCGGCCTTCATCCTCGCGCTTCTGGTCCTTGGCTGCATCGTAATCGTAGCGTAGCAGGATTTCGGTACCCGGAGCAAAGTGCAGCGGATCGGTGGTGATGAAGCAACCGCCGTTGTGATAGACGCTGTCGATATACATATCTCCGCCGAAATCAAAGTATTTCAGCAGCGGGCTGCCGGGTTCCACCTTCATGCCGGTGGTCACGCGCTCACCCACAAAGTCCTTGGTCAGGTTGTTGGTGGAGATGGTGCGGGCCGGATAGACGTGGAAATATTCGAAGCGGACCTTCTCCTGATCTTCGTCCTTGCAGCGGTTCTTGGACGGATCGAAACGGGTGTCGGAAATCGAAGCCACGAAAGCGCCTGCACAGGTTCCTACGTAGCTACCTCCGTTCTTCACGAAGTCACGGATGTGCTGGCGGCCCTCTTCGGTGAGTGATTTGCCGTGCTTGCCGGCCTTGCCGCCGTTCACGTAGAGCACACGGAAGCGAGGCGCGCCGTCCGGGTAGAGCAGGCAACCGTTTTGGTCAATTTCGGAACGGACCATCAGCGCGGTCTGTTCGAGGGTGTCCTTCATGGTGATGGACATCGGTTTGTGGGGTGCGGAGTAGTAGCGCTCCCAGGAAAGGCCCAGGTAGCGGGCGGAGGGCAGATCTTCGCGCGAGGTGATGTTGATGCCGCCGTCCATGAAGAGGTCTTTGTAATACTGTGCCGAAGCATTCTGGCCAAATCCCAGCATTATCGCCAGCACTGCCACCAAAACGAGATTCTTTTTCATTGTCAAGTCTGTATGTTTGCTCCAAAGATAGTGTTTTTTAGTGAATCTTATCCTGGTTTCCCAACAGATAGTCCAGCGGGCAGCCGAGGATGCCGGCGATGTTGTACATTGTCTGCGCGGAAGCACGGCCGCCGACGATATGGGCCTGCTCATAAGCGCGGAGGGTCCGTAGCGGAATACCTGCCCGCTCGGCAAGCTGACGCTGGGTCAGTCCTGCATTCTTGCGGGCTGTCTTAAGCGGCGTGTGGGCCTTATCGTACTTTTTCAGCATTTCTTCCGCAACTTCAACGGTTCGGGAGAGATCTTCGTTGCGCAAAACGAAGCAATAGGGGGCAATACTGCTTGCAGTGACGCCTTTGGTGTGTAACGACTGGAAACTCATATTATAATACCACTGCAAGTAGGCCATTGCACTGCCGATCCAATATTCCTCACTGAATACTGAGGTAACCGTCTCGACCTCCTCAGCCTCGATACCCGTTTGTTTAGCCACGAGCGTGGCGAGCCGGATGCCCGGCATACATAAATACTTTGGGTTTCCACGGCTGATTTGTCCGGCCACCCGGCTGGCCAGGAAGCGATTCAAGCTGAATATACCTTGGCCTCATTCGTTTCGTTCTCAAATAACGAGTGTAGTGACCTGCGGATCTTCGCCAGATTAGGTTCGGATCAAATGATTCTGTCGTACAGAACGTTTTCCTCCGTTTATTTCAATTTCGGCCTGAATTTCACCGTGAATCACTTGCGAATAATCGACGGGTGGAAAGCCGCAGACCGATAGAAAAACAGATGGTGGGGGTGACGATGCGGTCTTTAAAATACATCTGGTCGGAATAGAGCCTTGCATAGAGGTTGAACCCCAACCGCTCCGGTCGCCGCATGTTCAGCAGCATATAGTCCATCAACTTATACTCAAAGAGCAATCCCTGGCAAAGAACCAGACTCTCATAACCTCTTCCCCCTGCCTGCGCAATGTATGCGTAAGCACCGATTCCTCCACCGGCAAATGCTTCGAATGAAATCTTTTGATGCCGGTAAAAAGTGTAGCCGTAGTATAGAGTTTGAGAATAATAGGTCCACGGGTAAGTATATATATGTTTCTCCAATCCAAAGGGTGCGTATACCGGCGCATTGATTTCAAAACAGAGTTCGTGGTGCCCTCTCGCCCATCCTGCACTGACCGTATAAAACCAAGTCAGTTGAGGGCCATCGGTGCTGGCAACCATTTTTCCGTTGAGTGCTAGCGCAAAGTTGCCGCCACCTTTTTCTTTCCACGGATAGTCTGTTGGATCTATCATGGGAGTATCTAGGACCTCCCGGTGGGAAACAGTATCTTCTGAGATATCCAACAAACACTCGAACAGCATCTGGTTTCTCATTATGGTCTTGTCTTCGCCCGCAAACAGCACACTATCACGGAATCTGCGCGCAGCGATTTCGTAACAGTCAAAAGCGCGCTGTTCTCGGGCGAGACGATCCTCGGTATCAAATTCAGCATTAACAAAAGACATATCCTTTCGCAGGACTGCGTGATAATTGGAATAGAGCCATTTCCTGCCATTTTTCACCACGGAAATTTTTTCCTCGCCCAACGAAAAATAACTGAATACATCCCGATCATCTCCTGCGCCGTCTCCACAATAGTCCGCCCATCTTAACGCACCTTCACTCCAGCGCCGGATTGTATCCTGCGCTGATGTGGTGTTCTGCCCCGAGGAATCCCAGGCGAAGCCCCATAAGAGGACCGCTGTCAAAAGTATACTGATTGACCTGTTTATCACTATTTTGTTCTTATTCTGTAAATATAGAAAAAATCCCTGTCTTTTGCGAAAAAATCTTCCCCGGGGTCGCGAAGACTCCGGGGAAGCGTTAAAACAAAACCAGATGCCCGTTACTTCGGGTTCTGGACCATCAGCGGATTTGAGCTGAGTTCCTGTTCGGGAATCAGCCACTGCCAACGCTTGTCGCCAGCAGGGATTACGCGAGCCTCTTCGCCAAGGTCGGCACCATACATATTATAGTTGGATGCCAGCGGGTCGAGGTTGGTCGGAGCAGCGGTTGCGCTGTTCTTCCAAGGGCCCTGGTTGTAACCCTCGCGCGGAGCCGGACCACGGTCGCACGGGAGGTTGAGGCGCTTAAGGTCGAGCCAGCGGAGACCGGCTTCTGCCCAGAGCTCCACGCGGCGCTGCCACATGATCTTCTCGATCAGGGCGTCACCGGTTTCCGTAACAGCGGCAAAGCCGGGATCGCGGTCGTGGCCGAGCTGGTAAACCAGCTGCTGAGCCTTGGTGACGTTGGCAGCCACGCCGCTGCGGGCATAACCCTCAGCCGCAATCAGCATGATTTCAGGGAGACGCATGTAGGGAACGTCGCGCTCTTCATACTTGGTGACAGGGTCGTCAACCAGCCACTTCTGCGACATGTACGGTGCTTTTTTGCCGGAAGCGTTGACATAGCAGGTGACGGTGTACGGATCCGGGAGCCACATGCCCTTGCGGATATCCGTTGCCGGAATCGTGTTGTAGAGCAGGCAGTTGATGGCACGCGGGGAGTTGGCGTTGTAGGAAGCCGCATTGTTGGAGATGAAGTCGTGCCAGCTGCGGAGCTTGCCGCCGAACTGGGACTGGTCGGTACGCGAGGATGCGCAGGCCCAGAGCCATTCGGTGTTCTTCATTTCGCCGAAACGGTTTTCAGCCATACCGTCGGTATAGGTGGTCGGGTCGAGCGCAGCGCCCGAGTGGTCGATCACATCCTGGGCCACCGTAGCGGCGTCAGCCCATTTGCCCATGGTCAGCAGCACGCGGGCCTTGATGCCCTTGGCTACCCACTGGTCGATATGGGATTTGTTGTGCTTCTTGTAGGTGGTGGATTCCAGTTCAGCGATAGCGGCATCGATATCCTTGAGAATCTGGGTGTAGACATCTTCCACGGAGGAACGGGGCAGGTTGTCGTCGTTGTCCTCGATGCGGAGGGGAACACCCATCTGGGTGTTGTTACCCGCAGCATCGTAACGCTCAGCGTAAGCCTGAACCAGCTGGAAGTGCAGGAAAGCACGGTAAGCCAATGCCTGGCCCTTCACGAATGCACGCTGGTTGTTATCGCCCGGGAGGTCGTCTATATACGAAAGGATACGGTTACCGTTGGCGATAATACGATAGAACAGCTTCCAATAGAGGTTGCAGTCCATGTATTTGTGCGTCAGGTCGCGGTGGTGGACATACTGCTGCGTCTGCTGGAACATGGCGTTCGTGTAGGTGAAGATAAAGTCATCCGAGAGTGCCGCCAGATGGAGACAGAATGTCGGATAACCACCTTGGCTGTACCAGTCCGTGTTGCAGTTGTGCAGCAGGCGGTGCATACCGTTGATATTCATCAAAGCGCTCTCTGTCGTGCTCATGATGTCACCTTCAGACACCTGGTTGGTCGGCTTGGTCTCAAGGAAGTCCTTGGAGCAGGAAGCCAGCAGTAAACCGGCAGCGGCGAGAACGAAAAGGGTATTGCTAAAAATCTTTTTCATGGTTACAATCCTCCTTCATTAAAGACCCAGGTTGATACCCACCGTGATGGTTCGTGCCGGTTTGGAGAACGAAGCATTGGAGGTGTAGTTGCTGAGCGAGTAGTTGGTGTAGTAACCTCTGCGGGCATTCAACAGGAAGAGGTGGTCTGCGGAAGCATAAACCTTGATGCTGCTGAGATCCAGTTTATTGCAAAGGCTCTTAGGAAGTGCGTAAGCCAGCGTCACGTTGTTGATTTCCAACATGTTGGTCGTGGTGAGCCAACGGGTGGAACGGGTACCCGTGGTGTTCTCGCTGTAAGACGAGGAACCAACGGCCTTGGTGCTGGTGGTCAGGATCGCAAAGTCGGTAACGTCGCCGGGCTGCTTCCAGGATTTGGCTGCATCCACGTGACGGTTGATATACGGCTTGTTATCACCGATGATACCCTGCTGCAGGATGTTGGAATAACCGCGGTCATAACCGACACCGCCCAACTGGTAGTAGAGGTTGAGTGCGAAGGTGAAGTTACCCACGGTGAGGTCGGTGGTGATACCGCCGAATACCTTCGGAAGCGGGGAACCGCTGTAGTCCTGCTTAGACTCTGAGATAGCAGTGGTATAGTACTTGCCGTCAATGGTGACGACATCGGCATTTGTTTCGATTCCGTCGATAAATTCATTCGTAACATTCCCTTTCTCATCTTTCTTGAAGAAGCCATCGCCAAGAGCATAGTAGTTCAGACCGGTAGCCGGGTCAACACCCTCCCACTGGTAGAGCCACCACTCATAGACGGAGTGGCCTTCTTCAATTTTGTTATAGCTCGAATTGGCGGTATAGGCCGGAATCGGCAGATAGGTGATCCTGTTCTTAAGAATCGAAGCGTTGGCGCCGACATTCCATTTCACCTTCTTGGTCTTGACGATGTCATAAGCCAGCTGCAGCTCGAAACCGCTGTTGAGCAGACCGCCGTCGTTGGTCGGATAAGAGTTCTTACCCGTAGAAGGAGCGAGGGTCACATCCATCAGCAGGTTGCTGGTCTGGTGGTGGAAGTACTCGATGGTACCGGTCAGGCGACGCTTGAAGGCCTGGAACTCGAGGGCGACATCCCAGTTGGTGTTGACCTCCCACTGGAGATCCAGGTTACCCGGGGAGTCCATCACCTGCGTGTAGCCAGGTTCGGTGTCGTTCAGCTTCAGTTCATACAGCGCCATATACGGCCAGTACTGACCGAGGTCGTCGTTACCGACGGTACCGATGGATGCACGGAGTTTCAACTGATCGAGGTTGTTGATCCCCTTCATGAACTCTTCGTTGCTGATGATCCAGCTGCCGCCGACGGACCAGAAGTTACCCCAGCGAGACTTGCTGTAGAATCGGGAGGAACCGTCACGACGGAACGATGCGGAGAGGTAATACTTACTCAGGTAGTCGTAGTTGACGCGGCCCAGGTAGCTTTCCGTGCGATAGTTGTGCTGATAGCCGGAAGGAACCGTATTGGCGTCGGCGTAGTTGTTGAACTGGTAGTTGGTACCGATCACAATCTGGTTGGCCTTGCCGGAGGTCTCATAATCATAGACATACTGATAGGTCTCGTGACCTACCAGCGCGTCAACGTGGTGATCGCCGAAGGACTTGGTCCAGCTCAGCAACTGGTTGGCCGTGCGCGTCTGGGTGTTAGAGAAGGTCAGGGTCACTGAAGAGGAGTGGCCTTTGTAATCCTCGAAGTACGGAGTTGCGGAGTGTGCGGTATAACCGCTGTTGTAAATCGATGCGTTGGCCGTAAACTTGAAGTCGAACGGGAGTTTGATCTCGATGAACGGCTTTACGTTGATGATGTTTCTCTTGTAGTGGCTGTAACGGTTTGCCGTGTAAGCAGCTACGTTGAAGGAGAAGTCCGTACGGGCAGGGATGATATCGTAGGAGACACCATCAGGTTTGTAGTACATCTTGAAGGTCTTGTCGTCACCCGGCTGGTTGTAACCCTCACCGAAGTCGTAGATCTTGTTGCCTGCACCGTCGAGGACATAGGAACCATCAGCCCAGTGGAGGTGGATCGGGTAGGTCGGGACGATCTTCAGCACCACGTGATAGGCATTCTGACGGTCGTTGGCCGAGGTGGAGAGGTTACCGGACTGGTCACTGACGGAACCCGAAGCGTTGACACCGAACTTCAGCCATTTCTTTTCGAAGCTGACGTTGGCGCGAGCGGAATAGCGCTCGAAGCCGGTTCCCACCATGTAACCCTTGGTGTCCGTATAGCCCACGCTACCGAAGTAAGTGGTGTACTTACCCTTACCGGAAGCGGAGATGCCGTAGTCCTGTACCTGGCCCACGCGCTCGGTTGCGCCCAGCCAGTCCACGTCGTCCTCGTAGAGGAACTTGGCGGAGGGGTTGAACTTACCGTCGGTTCCGACCACATTGTTGAAAGCGGCACCGGTGAACGGATAAAAATCTTCGCGATAACCCAGGTTGGTCAGCAGGGAACCGGAAGCAGCCGTAGCCGCAGCGTCCGGAGTATTACCGTTCAACACGTTCGTGTTATAGAGCTGCTGCCAGTAGTTCTCCATGTAATCCTGGAGATTCATGGTCTTGTAGTCTTTCTGCTCACGAGTTACGAAACCGTGGGAGATCTTGACATTGATGGACGGGACTTCACCCTTGCCCTGCTTGGTGGTGATCATGATCACACCGTTTGCAGCACGGGAACCGTAAAGAGCGGTGGAAGCCGCATCCTTCAGGACGGTGATGGACTCGATGTCGGATGACGGGATCGTAGCCAGGTTTCCGGAATAGATCATACCGTCCATGACAATCAGAGGATCGGTATTACCATTGAGGGAACCAATACCACGGACCGTGATGGTTGCATCTGCACCCGGCTGGCCGCCTGCAGAAGTCAGACGAAGACCCGGGGTGGTACCGTTCAGGGTGTTGAGCGGGTTGGTGTTCGGCACGAGCTCGATCTTTTCACCGGAGACCTTGCCGGCGGAACCGGTAAAGGAGGTCTTGGTTGCAGAACCGTAGGCCACGACCATGACCTCATCGAGGGCGGCCGCGTCCGTGTTCAGTGCCACGTTAATCTGTGCGCGACCGCCAACAGTGATTTCCTGGTTTTCATAACCAACGGCACTGAAGACGAGCACGCTCTTTGCGTTGGGTACGGAGATGACATACTTGCCGTCCGCATCCGCCGCAACACCGGTAGTGGTGCCTTTGACGACGACACTGGCGAAAGGAACGCCGGCGCCGTCAGTGGCATCCGTAACCGTACCGGTGACCTTAATCTGTGCGAAAGCGGCCGTTGAGAAAGCCAGTAACGCACACATTAACAGAGTGATACGCTTTTTCATAAGAAAAATGGATTGGGGTTAAAAAAAGATATGTTGTATTGCAACAATTATCGGTTCGGAGTAGTGCGGTTTACTCAAAATTTCCGTAAATATAGAAAAATCATTACAACAATGTACTTTTTTTCAATCGATTGTGCGCGAATTACTTCTTGCACAGGATGCGGAAAGTTTTGCTAACTTTGGGGCGACGAACCTTCTTTCGGAATGAAAAAACTCTTCTTTCCCCTTCTCGCGGCCCTGATTCTGTTCGCGTCGCCACAAAAAGCTGCGGCTCAATACTATAAAGATATATTCGTGGACGCAGGCATCCACCTGAGCGACTACCACGACTTCCCGGTGGCCCGGCTGCTCGGGCTGAGCTGGGAGCGTTTCACGGCCGGGGAGTATCCGGACCATCTTTCGCTACGCGATACCGTCACCCAGCGGGCGCTGTATGACGGGTCGGCCCTCGATGAAAACGGCGTCTGGCTCTATCCGGACGGAGCACCGCGCTTCCGGATGATCTATGTGCATGGCGGACTCGCCACGCGGCATGGCAATTCGATGGGCGAGGTGGGGCGCGACCATCTGCGCGCTTTCGTGCACGGCGGCGGCAGTTACATTGGCTCCTGCGCGGGTGCGTTTCTGGTTTCGCTGGGCGGAACGGATTATGATCCGGAGAAGGGGCGCTGCGGCGACGATCAGCTGGACTTCGTGAACGACAAATACTTACATCTATTCCCCGGACGCACCCTGGAGACGCGGCTCAGCAGGAGCTACGCCGACCTGGTGTTGGAGGACGACTGCCCGCTGCTGAAGTATTCCGACTTTGGCGGCAGCCGCCGCATCCCGCATGTGCGCCACAGCAACGGCTGCTGCATCGTAGAGAAGGACCCTCATTTTCCGAAGGGGACCCGTGCGCTGCTGCGCTTTGATTTTGCAGGCGATACGGCCGCCGGCCGCCCTTATCCGCTGACCGGCAAGATTGCCATCTGGTCGTTCCGCGACAACGACACCTCGGGACTCGTGATCGCCACCGGCTCGCATCCCGAATCCGACCCGCGGGGCATGATTACCGAAGGGCCCTCGCTCAACCTCTTCTCTGCGCTGATCCGGTATGCGCTGGATGAAACCGGCCCGGCCCGCATCAAAGGGGCGCTCCGCAACGGGGAGCCGCGCGTGATGGACCGCAAAACCTCCGACAACGACCCGGCACACGCCCGCATCGGGGACAAACAATACCACCACTTTACCGTCGAGATTCCCAAAGGGGCGCGCAACGTGACGGTGCGGCTGGAGGGCGGCTATCCGCAGGACGACCTCTACCTCACGCTCCGCAAAGGCGACTTTGCCTGGGCGCGCGAGGCGCAGTATGCCGACTGCGCGCTGGGTTGCGACAAGACGTTGCGGTTCGATTCGCTGCCCGCCGGCACTTGGTATGTGGGGGTACACTGCGCCACCACGGTGGAGGCCGTCCCCACCGACAAGGGCTGCCTCTACACCGGCCATGTGGAGACCCTCAACGGCGTTCCGTACACCTTGACCGTCTCATGGGAGTAACTTTTATGTGATAGTAACAATAGTGTGATAAATATTGATACAGATATCATGAAAAACGTTTTTTTACGTTTAGTTACGTTTATAATCGGATTTTCGGCGCTGGTTTTTGCCGGAACGGCTCCGGCCCGCGCACAGCGGCTGAGCGGCGCGCAAATTGCCGACAGCATCCGTACGTATATGGAGGAGTGCCGCACGATGGGACTCGCCACGGCCCTCTTCAAGGATAACGACATCCTCTACATGAACGCCTTCGGCTGGCGGGATAAAAAGGGTGGCGATAAACTGGAGGTAACCGACATCTTCAAGATTGCCTCCATGTCCAAATCCTTCTCCGCGGTCTCCATCCTGCAACTGGTGGATCAGGGGAAGCTCTCCCTGGAAGATGATGTGAGCGACCTGATGGGATTCACGGTCCGCCATCCCAAGTGGCCCGATATTCCCATCACCCTCAGGATGCTGCTCTCGCACACCTCCAGTATGAAAGACGGCAACGGAAACTCGCGTTATTGGTCGCCCGACTGGGTCAACCCCACCGTCATGCCGGTTGATTCGATGCTCCAGCACGCCTTCTACGACTATGCGCCCGGCCAGGGCTACAACTACTGCAACCGTGGCTTCAATATGCTGGGCAATATCATCGAGCGGGCCTCCGGCGAGCGGTTCGACGACTATGTCCGCCACCACGTACTCGACCCGGTCGGTGTGGGCGTGGCGGGTTACAACGTGGATTCGCTCGACGCCGACCGGCTGGTCACCATGTATGGCTACAGAAAATCCGACGACAAGTTGCTGCGTAACAACGCCTACGTGCGCAAGAATGAGAAAAAGTTGGAGGAGGGCACGTATGTAATCGGCGAGGATGGCTGGGGCTGGTCGCCCACCGGCGGTATGAAGATCATCCTGCCCGACCTAGTCAAATGGCTGAAGTGCCTGCGTGACAGCTGTATCACGGCCTCCGGCGTACGGCTCATCTCCCCGGAAAGCTACCGGAAGCTCCGCACGCCCGTCACCCCGGCCGATCCAGGCACGCTCTACTGCCTGGGCACCCGCACCGAAACCCGCCTGATTGCCGGAAAGACGCTCTACGGCCACACCGGATCGCTCCACGGCTACAAGGGTTGCATGTTTGTCCATCCAGAGGAAGGATGGGGCTTCATCTGCCTCTGCTCGAGCACCAAACTGGATAAGATCAACGAGGTTTACCAGATTTACTATAAGGTCGCGAACCTGCTTTACGAACAATATATCAAACCTATAGAATAACATGAAAAAGACGCTTCTCTCTCTCGCAGCGCTGGTGCTGGTGGTCTTCTCCGCAACCCCGGTCCGCGCGCAGCAGCAACTCTCCCTGCAGCAGATCGAGGACAAAATCCTCGGTTACATGGATGAATGTATGACGGCCGGCATGGCGGTCGTGATGGTCAAAGGCGACAAGATTGTCTACCAGAACGCCCTCGGATACCGCGACAAAGAGACCCGCGAACCGCTGGCAATCGACGATATTTTCCGTATCGCGTCCATCTCCAAATCCTTCTCAGGCATGTCCATCATGCAGCTGGTGGAGGCGGGCAAACTGTCGCTGGAAGATGACATCAACGACATTCTGGGCATGAATATCCGCAACCCGCGCTATCCGGACATCCCGATCACCGTGAAGATGCTGCTCTCGCACACCTCTTCCATGAAGGACGGCGGCGGTGCCGAGCGTTACCGCGACCTGACCTATGTCGATGAGAGCAAGACCGATCTGGAAACCATCCGCAACACGGCCTGGCTGCCCTACCCTCCGGGCCAGGGCTACCGCTACTGCAACCGTGCGCTGAATATCATCGGTGTGATTATCGAAAAGGTCTCCGGCGAGCGTTTCGACGAATATGTCCGCAACCATATCCTGAAGCCGATCGGCGCAGACAACGCGGGCTACAACCTCGACTCCCTGGACAACAGCAAGTTCACCAAACTCTACATCTACAACAAGCAGGAAGACCGCCTGGATCCGGGCAAGGGTTACGTCCGCAACAACGAGTATAAGATAGCCGACGGCACCTACGAAATCGGCAAGGACGGCTGCTACTGGTCGCCCACCGGCGGCATGAAGATTTCCGCACCGAACCTGGCCAAGTGGATGATGACCCTTCGCAACGGCGGCGTGGCACCCAACGGCAATCGCATCATCTCCGAGGCGGGCTGCAAGAAGCTCCTGACTCCGGTGACCCCGGCCGATCCGGGCACGCAGTACTGCCTCACCACCCGCACCGAGACCCGCTTTATCGAGGGTAAGACCCTGAAGGGCCACACCGGCAGCGCGCAGGGCCTCAAGAGCTGCATGTTCTTCTGCCCGGGTGAAGACTGGGGTTTCGTCTGCCTCTGCTCCAGCACCAAACTGGACAAGATCAACGACGTCTACAAAATCTACTACCAAACGATCAACCTGCTCTACGAACAGTTTATCAAGCCATATAACGACTAAACGTTTATGAAAAAGTTACTGAGCCTGGCGCTGGCCGTTTTTCTCACCGGAGGACTCTTCTCCTGCGGTGCGGCGACACCGGAAGGGCCTGCTGAAACGCCGGCTGGACCCCGTGTCCTGACCGAAGCCCAGCTGGCCAAGCTGGAAAAGGATCTGACCGCCATCGCGCGCGACCACGACGTGGTGTCGATGCAAGTGGCCTTCGTGGTGGGCGACGAGATTGTCTACTCTCACGCGGTCGGCCTGAAAAACTTTGACTCCAGGGTGCCGGCTTCCACCACGGACCTGTACCGTATCGCATCGGTTTCCAAGTCTTTCTCGGGCGTCTCCACGATGCAGCTGGTGGATGCCGGGAAACTCTCGCTGGATGCCGACGTGAGCGACATCGTGGGCTTCCGCGTGCGCAATCCCAAGTTTCCGAAGGTCCCGATTACCGTCCGGATGCTGCTCTCGCATACCTCCAGCATCGTGGATTCCAAGGTCTCTTACAAGAAGTCGTTTGACGTGACGCTGAATCCCGCCACGGCCTCTGCGACGAACGTGGCGGCCTGCTATTCCAACTACGAACCCGGCACGCACTATCAGTACTCCAACCGCGGCATCAACCTGCTCGGCGCTGTGATTGAGAAGGTTTCGGGCGAGCGGTTTGACAACTATGTCCGGGGGCACATCCTGCTGCCGCTGGGCATTACCGATGCGGGATTCAACGTGGATTCGCTGGACCGGACGCGCTTTGCGTCGCTCTATACCATCAACGATGTCGGCGACTATGTTGAGCAGACCGGAGCCTACGAGCGCTATCCGCAGTACGACACCTATCGGCTGGGCATCGACACGCCGCACTTCTCGCCGGCCGGCGGCATGAAGATTTCCATCCTCGGTCTGGCGGAATGGATGCTGACCCTCAAACGCGGCGGTCTCGGACGCAACGGCGTCCGGATCCTGCCGGCGGACCGCGTCGAGCAGATGTTCCAGAAGGCGACGCCCGACAACAGCACGGTGAAATACGGCTTCACGCTCTCCGTCTCCAAGACGCTCCTCGGCTTCCCGATGCGCGGCCACACCGGCAGCGCCTACGGCCTGAAGAGCGTCCTGAGTTTCAGCCTGGACCAGGACTTCGGCGTCGTAGTCTTCTGCTCCAGCGTTGATGGCGAGACGGGCCGCCACGGTGGCGTTGCCGCTTACAGCGAAGCCGCCGAGCTGCTCTACAACGCGTTTGTGCGGTAGGTGGGCCCGGCGCCGCCCCTGGCTCTGGGCCCCTGGCTCCCGGCCACACCCGGCCGCTCGCCACGGCCGCCGCGAAACCCGCCTCTCCTGAGCGACGCCCTTGCCCACCTTGGCGGCTAACCCACTGACACACAGCAACTAACATAAAGCACTGGTACCCAAAAGTGATACCAGTGCTTTTCATATTTCCCTCAGCCTGAGCCACTTACCCGCCAAGCCGTTTTTCAAAAACGGCTACGCATTTTCACCTTTTTTACCCGCATTACCAACCACAACAATTTCTTCATACTATTCGTCCCACCCAGTGTGTGCGGTTTTATAAGTTCTTCCCGGAGTTTTTGTCATCGGTGATGACAAAAACCGGCGTTCTACTCTCTTGGACACATTATGTTTTTCTCCTTCAGGTTGATAACACCGACGCCCGCAACTGGTACATGACCGAAGCCGCCCAGCAAAACTGGAGCGTCCGGACACTTCAGCGAAACATCTCGTCCCAATATAGCGACGCCCTATTGACCGCTTTTTGTTTCGCATTTTGCGTTTCGCATTTTGCGAAATGAAAAATTTGTTCTATCTTTGGCAAAAAACAGCGCCCTATGAACCCATTTTTCTTAACTCCACACACGCCTGCCGCCTATTTTTGTGACCGAAAGAAAGAGACCGAAGATATCGTCAACTACCTGGAAAACGGGTCAAATGTAACCCTCATTTCGCCACGTCGCTATGGAAAAACGGGATTGATTTACCACTATTTCGACACAATTGCAGCCCGGCGAAAGGATGTAGAGATGTATTATGCCGACATCTACGCCACCTCGGGGCCGGACGATTTTATTGCCGTTCTGGCAGAGGCGATTTCTAAAACGCTTAAGAAGGAGACCCTGATTAAATCTTTCCTGAAGACGCTCGGAAGTATCCGTCCGGTCTTCAGCCAGGATCCGCTAAACGGTGCCCCTCAACTCTCTTTCCGGTTTCAATCCGACTCCGAGCGACGGTATTCACTGAAGGCTCTGTTCGATTTTCTTGAGCACCGGCCTAAAAAAGTGATTGTCGCCATCGATGAATTCCAGCAAATCCGTCAGTATGAAGGCCTGCCTATGGAGGCGCTGTTAAGAACTTATATCCAGCCGCTTACGAATGTACAGTTCATCTTTTCCGGCAGCCGTAAGCACGTGATGGCGGACATGTTTACAGCGGAGAACAACCCGTTCTACGAAAGCGCCTCGCTTTATTCGCTCGACAAAATCAACCGTTCTGTTTACGCCCGCTTTATCACGGATAAATTTGCCGAGGCCAAAAAGCAGATCACGGCGGATGCCGTAGATTTTATTCTGGATTGGACCTGCGTACACACCTTCTACACCCAATTCCTCTGCAATCGTGTTTTTCAAAACACCAAGAAAGAGGCGACCATCATGGATGTTCTGAATGTCGCCGACGCGCTGCTTTATGAAAATCACGAGGCCTTCCTGGAGCGCCGCGCCCTGCTGACGCCCAAACAATGGAAGTTCCTGATTGCCACCGCTAAAGAGGGCGAAGTCAGCGAGCCCACCAGCGGCGCTTTCCTCCAAAAACACAAAATCGGAGCCCCCTCATCGGTTGCGCGCCTACTGGCCTCCCTCACCGACAAAGAACTTCTGCTGGAAACCAAAACAACCACCGGCAGCACCTACCGCGTCTACAATGTCTTCTTCTCCCGCTGGCTGGAGCGGCAGTAGGGGTCTAAGCTACCACCAGTATTAGTAATCGCTGACGGGACGGACAGAGCGCCCGTAGCAACGGAACCAGGAGGACCAGCTCACATTGTCCGAATTGAAGTAAACGTAACTCGCTTCGGTCAGTTCGTCCGTATAAAGGGACGAAGACCAGTAACGGCCGTAGGTGCCCACGTCGGAGAGATTGCCATCGCTTCGAGAGCCCGCGGCAGGAAGAAAAATCCTATTGCCTGTCTTCTTACTATAAACGATGTCTCCCTTCACTCCATTAAGGGTTGTCCATGTCCAGATGCAATTATTTGGACCCATGAATGATTAACGACGATTTCTAATAAAATAGCGATCCCCATCATTCATATCCAGCACACATGACGCCTCGGGTAATACAGCTAAGTGTAGACGTGTTCCGTAAGGAGTGCTGCCTCTAAGTTCGGCTCCGTTTTTTTTATAATCAACCACCTTTAAGGCAAAAGACAGACATTCTCCGTTTACATAAACGCATAAATCGCTCGTGAAAGACATTCTATCCCCATTGTTATTAACGAAGGTGTTTCCTGTTAAATAGGCATATACATCTGAAACAGAACTAAATTGCACTGTCTGTTTTTTACTCTTTTTTTGATTCTCATAGGACGTTTTATTATCACTATGAAATACTTGTTCTTTTTCCCGTACTGCGTTCTGCCCTGTTGCCCCATTTGGTAATAAGATGATACAGATAATTAGCGCAACTCCTATTGTTGCTGAGATGATAGCTACGATTTTTTCCATAGTTTTGTACATTATTTAGTGTCTCTTTGATTCTCTTTTCGGAGTTTTATTTGAAGATTTGCAACTGACATACTGTTGATGTATGGGACAAACAGTGGCACGACGGCCAGAATTGTAAGCAGGATTCCCAGGGTTACTATTTCTGTGGTCATCGGAAGTTTTATTCCTATCACGCCGTTGGTAGAAAGCAGGTGGAAAAGCATATAAAGCACTATTACCACAACGAGGGTGTAGCTCATCCTTTTTACCCGTTTTGATAAGATTGTTCCCTTTAACTGGTTGAGTCTCTTTTGAAAGGATTGTACTGCGTCATCGTAATCGGTTTCCCGCTGATCATTACAATCGCTTGGCGAAAAGAACCTCCAATCATCATCACCATATAATACCGCGACTAAACAATAAGGCTTTATCGGCTCCCCAGATGGGGTTACTTGATCATATTTGCGATAAAACGGAAAGCTCAGCTTTGTTTCTTTTTCCTCTTTACTAAGTATTACGAAAGCTTGTATGCAGTATCCTTTTCTCCATATTTCAATTTTTTGATACTGTTTTTCGTAATAGTATTGACGGAGTTGTATTCCGTCTTCAGGATACTATTTAGAGAGAAGAAAATGCTTGAGAGAAAGAATGTCGCTTGTGGCCATAATTATTAATCTTTTTTTTATTATTCGCGAATTTCGCAAACCCAGATTGGCTCATCAAGTCCTTTTAGGTTCATTTTGTGTTCGGATGATTATTATTTGTCATCTTTGTAAAGAATAATCTTGATTGGTTTTATGACAGGTATATCAAATCCGCATCACACGCCTGAGATTTTGGCGCTTATGATGGCCGTTGAGGAGCGGTTCGAGCGGCGGCCGGAGACATCTACGCAGTTTATTGCGCTGTCGTATGCGATAGAATCTGCGACGGGCGAACACCTTTCCGCCTCAACCCTGAAGCGGCTGTGGGGCTATGTCAGCAGCACCCCGGCGCCGAGAATCAGCACGTTGGATGTCCTTTCTGTGTATGTGGGACAGCGATCATTCCGCTCGTTCTGCGACAGCCTGCGCGCGGGGAAAGAGGATTCGTCCGCCTTTTTCCAGACTTCGTATCTCATTTCGGAAGAACTGACCCCGGGGACCCGGGTAGAACTGGGTTGGGCGCCGAATCGGCTCGTGCGCGTGGAGTATCTCGGCACACGGGATTTTCGAGTGATTGAATCGCGGAATTCCAAACTCCAACCGGGCGACGAGTTCGAAGCGGCCTCATTCATGACCGGCTACCCGTTGTGCATCAGCGGCGTGCTGCGCGACGGCAAGATGACCACCCCGTTTATTGGCGGCAAGAATGGTGGCCTGACAATCGTAAGGATCGTTTAGTTCTGGAAGTCGTTGCAGACGACATCCAGGGTTGCGATTTCGGCGCGCAGGACAGTCAGGGGCTGGCCCTGCGGGTGGCTCCAGGTGGCGGTACGGCCATCGGCGGTGCGGATCGTGAGGGTCAGCGTTTCATAATCCTGAGGCGGCACGCTCACATAAAAAGTGGTCGGGTTTTCGCCGACGGGAACCTCCGGACAGGTAAGCGTCAAATCCTGAGGGTTCGTGAATCTCAATTTCAAATCCTGGTTAACCCGATATCGGCCGCAAAGCGGCTGCTCTGAATGAAATACGATGCTTTGGATGACGACGCCCGGCTGGTTGGTCGTCAGGTTCAGCCTGATGACACCACAGACATTCTTGAACAGAAACTTAGGGTTAAACGTCTCAGAATAGGTGTTGAGGAAATGGGCCATCATGGGCACCAGCGACGGGCCACCTTCCGCATATTCCTGCACGGCGGGCAACTTGAAAATAATGGTCGTCGGATAATAGGCAAAATAGCCAACCCCGTCCGTGATTAAAGAGGAGGTATTCTTCTTATCCCAGCGAAAACTTACTGAAAGACCACTCTTTGTCGCTTCATAAACGGGACGGTGGTTCTTGTCGGAAATCAGGATTTGGTCGCCCTTTCGCCAAAGATGGGTTACCGGGGCCTCTTCTACTGAGCATTGGATGGTTTTCGCCGGAATCGGGGCGCTGTTTTTCCCGGGGGTCAATGCGAAGCCTGTAACAATCCCGACAGCCAAGATAGCCGCCACCGGCCACAGCCAGCGAAGCCGGGTCGCGGAAGCGGCACGGCGGAGTTCTTCTACCGAAGCATATCGTTTCGAAGGCTCCTCCCGCATGCATTTTCCGGCAACTCGGTGATACTGGTGCCCGAACAGATTAAGCATCTTACCCAGCGACCAGATATCCGCGCGGATATCCACCTCTTCCCCGGCGATCAGTTCGGGTGCGGCATATTCCCGCGTGCCGGCGGAGAGTTTTAGAATACTGTGGGAATCGCTGTCCGCAAAGCCGAAATCGATAATCTTAATATTGGCGCCATTGCGCGTAACCAGGATGTTCGACGGCTTTAAATCCTTGTGAACCACTTGTTTGGAGTGGAAATAGCTGACAGCGTCGAAGAGTTGATTCAGCAACCGGGTCCGCTGCGATGCGGTGGGTTTGGAGAGGGAGAGGTATTGATTCAGGGGAACACCGTCTATCCACTCCATCTCGATGCACGGCCCCAGCTCGGGATGATCCAGATAGGTATAAACCTCGCAGATATGCGGACTGCTGAGCGACATGCCGATTTCATACTCCTTACGAAGCAGCGCCTCGTAGGCCGGCAGACCGCGGTACTTGGGTTTCAGACACTTAAGTACTCGGCGACGGCCGTCCCGCTCCAGAATAAACAGGTCACAGAGGCCACTGCTCGAGCCTTCAATAATCGTTAAAGACTCCAGCTGTGACAGGGTGGGCCCGTCCGCCGAAAAGAAGCAGGAGGTGTCGTTGGCATCCACGACTATTTATACTCGTAGGTGTACGGAAGATTCTGGTAGAGCGGGTTGGAGAGGATGATATCCTGGACCTGCCGGTTGATTTCCGCGATATCCTTGGCGTTGCATTTGCCGGCCTTGCGCCACTTTTCCAGGTATGGCTCGGTGAGGGCAAAAACCGCCTTCTCAGTCGGGGCCAACAGCTGCATATAGCCGTCGCCGCGCACATTGTAGAGCTTACGGAAATTTAAGTAAACCAATGCGTTGTTCGTGTTCCCGATGTAGATTTGCGTCTTCAGTTTGAGGGAGAGGTCGCAGATCGGAGCGTTATCTTTATTGGCCGCATCGCCACGCAGGAGCGGGTTGATGCCTTCGCGGCCACCCTTCACCCAGAGCGGGATGGCAACCGAGGTAGCAGGGCAGCCCAACGCAGCCCAGATGGTGGTCAGCGAGGGGTCTTCACCCGGGCGGACACCCACCAGCACGCTGGCCTGGTAGGTACCGTCGTTGCAGATGATATCGTCAAACGGGATCAGGCCGGTACCCAGCTCGATACCCGCATCCACCAGCGCGCGGTGGTCAATCCCCATGCCGGCGCTGTAGAAGCCGCGGGAGCAGCGGTCCAGACAGAGCTGCGGGGTGTAGTCGCGGGTCGGGGTGGCCTCTTTGAAAACCTTCACGGCTGCATCATGGCGGTAGTAACCCTTGCCGGTATTCGGGTTGCCGTGGCGGCCGAAGTTGGCATAGACCAGCCAGCCGTCGGGTGCCACTGCCGGATCGTTCACATCCATCACCCAGTATTCCAGCTTCTTACCGGAGTACTTCACCTCCACATAAGCCGCACCGCCCTTCGCGTCGATTACACCGTAGTGCGACGAAACATACTTTTTGGCGCTCCGGATTGTCTTGGGAATATTGATGGTGTCCAGCAGGTGGCAGAAGTCCTCCAGGGTGACGCACACATCCAGCGCCTCTTTCATCAAGAAGCCGTTGCTGATATGCTTGCGCTCTTCCGGATCCCAGATGTGGCTGTAGGACATCGTATTCATGATGGAGAACCCTTTCTCGTTGGTTCCGAACCAGGCCACGATGGGGTTGGGTGCCGTTTGGGAGAGGCCTACCCACGCGTACTTGCCTTCATTATGATAGGAATAACGCTGCGAGGAGTAAACTCCGGAGCCGTCGGTGTTTTTCCACATCAGCGGGCGACCGTCTTTCGTCACGCGACCACTGACCACCACGGAGGTGCAGGCAAAGGCGCCGGTCGTTCCCAGAAGGAGCGCCAGCAGAATCAATATCCGTTTCATATCCGTTTACTTACGTTTAGTTACGTTTATTTCTTGACTTCGTGACGAAGCACCATGCCGGAGAGGCTGCCGGTGTAGACGTCATCTTCCACGGCGACCTGGCCGTTGACAATCACATTCTTGAAACCGGTCGCGAAGAGGGTCGGCTCCGCATAGGTTGCGTGCGGGGTAACCTCTTCCGGTTTGAAGATGGTGATGTCCGCAAAGTAGCCCTTGCGGATGAAGCCGCGGTTCTTCAGACCATAGGTTTCAGCCACCTGGCCGGTGCTGCGGCGGATGAAGCGATCCAGCGTCAGGACACCCTTCTCCACGACGAACTGCTTGATTAGTTCGGCATAGGTACCGGCTGCGCGCGGGTGGGAACCAAAGGAACCGTCCGTGCAGGACATCACCCAGGGCTGCTGCATGTATTTGGTCAGGTCTTCCTCGTTGGCGATGAAGGTGTTGAGGTACGGCGATTTGGATTTGTCCTTCAGCAGTTCGATGATGGCATCCACCGGATTCTTCTTCATCTTGGCGGCGGCTTCAGCCAGCGTCATCTGGGAATATTCGCCGGCATTCTTGCTGATATAGATGGTCTCTGCACCACCGCGTTCGTACAGAATATCAGGGATTTCCGCCTTGATGCGGGCAAGCTGTTCCGGATCCTTGAAGCGTTCGCGCATCGCTTTCGTACCACCGTCGCGGCACCAAGCCGGGGTGAGCGCAGAGGCCATGCCGATACCGGACGCCAGATAGGGATACTGGTCGGCGGTGACCTTCATACCCTGCTGCTGGTAAGACTCGATCAGGTTGATCACACTGTCCGCCTTGTACCACTCGGAGCGGCCGAGGCATTTGATGTGCGAGATGTTGACCGGCACGCCGGCGGCCTTGCCGATTTCCAGCGCTTCGCGGATGGAGTTGACCAGACCGATATTAAACTTATTCTCGTTGCGCACGTGGGTGGTGTAGATGCCGCCCATCTTGCCCATTTCAGTCATAAGTGCCACAACTTCAGAAGTTTCACTGAAGCAGCCCGGTACATAAAACAGACCCGTGGAAAGGCCGAGACTGCCGTCCAGCATCTCCTGACGGACCAGCTCCTTCATCTTTTCCACCTCTTCCGGGGTGGCATAGCGCGCCTCGTCGCCCATCACCTGCTCGCGGATGGTGTTGTGGCCGGTGAAGCTGGCTACGTTGGTTCCGATACCCTGATCCTCTAGTTTGGCGAAGAAATCGCTGAGCGGATAGCGGCTGCCACCGCACATACCCGGAATGACAGTGGTAACACCCATCCGGAGGTAGGACTCGTTTGCGTGTTGCTTCAGAAGAGTCGGCTCAAGATGGTCGTGCGGATCGATAAAACCCGGGCTCACGACATACCCTTCCGCGTCGATAATTTTGGTCGCTTTGCACTTCTTTTGGATGTCCGGATCGGCTGCTCCGACATAGACCACTTTTTCACCGGAGATGACGACGTCCGCCTTGTAAGAAGGGGCCTCCGAACCGTCGTAAAGCGTACCTCCAACGATCAAAATATCCCCCTCTGCAGGCACCTGAGGGCCACATCCAACAAGGGTTAACAAAAGTGTTACAAAAGTGGATACAATAGCAATTTTCTTCATATTATTGGGCTTTTTGAATTTTTCTGAGAACGGTGGTCATACTGATCTTCTTGGAAACGATATCATGAAGATCGGAAATCGGGACTCTTTCCTGCGTCATTGTGTCCCTATCGCGGATTGTAACACAATTGTCACCCAAAGTGTCGTGATCAATGGTGATACAGTAGGGTGTTCCGATCGCATCCTGGCGCCGATAGCGCTTTCCGATCGAGTCTTTTTCGTCATATTGGCAGTTAAAATCGAATCGCAGCATGTCCAGAATTTCACGCGCCTTTTCGGGAAGTCCGTCCTTCTTGACGAGGGGCAAAATGGCCAGCTTCACCGGGGCGATACAAGCCGGCAGACGGAGGACCACTCGCTCTTCTCCACCTTCGAGCTGCTCTTCCGTGTAAGCCGCCGAGAGGATGGCCAGGAACATTCGGTCCAGACCGATCGAGGTCTCGATGACATACGGCGTATAGCTTTCACCGGTCTCCGGATCGAAATACTGGATCTTGCGTCCGCTGAACTTCTGGTGCTGTCCCAAGTCGAAATCCGTGCGTGAGTGCACGCCCTCGAGCTCTTTGAAGCCGAACGGGAACTCAAATTCGATATCCGTAGCCGCGTTGGCGTAGTGTGCGAGCTTCTCGTGATCGTGGAAACGATACTTCTCGTCGCCCAATCCGAGCGCCTTGTGCCAGGAGAGACGGGTCTCCTTCCACGCTTTAAACCAGTGCATTTCCTCGCCGGGGCGCACAAAGAACTGCATTTCCATCTGCTCAAACTCGCGCATACGGAAGATAAACTGACGCGCCACAATCTCATTGCGGAAGGCTTTGCCGATCTGCGCAATACCGAAGGGAATCTTCATGCGGCCCGTTTTCTGCACATTCAAAAAGTTGACAAATATGCCCTGGGCAGTCTCAGGACGCAGATAAATGGTTCCCACGCCGCCATCCACATTACCCAGCTGGGTGCTGAACATCAGATTGAACTGACGCACCTCCGTCCAGTTTTTCGTGCCGGAAATCGGGCAGGCGATTTCGCAGTCGATGATAATCTGACGCAGAGCTGCAAGGTCGTTCTTCCCGAGCGCCTCAGTCATCCGGGCATGCACTTCGTCCCATTTTGCCTGGTTGCGGAGCACATTCGGATTGGTAGCGCGGAACTGCGCCTCATCAAAAGCATCGCCAAAACGCTTGCGGCCCTTCTCCACCTCCTTGTTATTTTTCTCTTCCAGTTTTGCGAGATAATCCTCGATCAGGACGTCTGCACGGTATCTTTTCTTGGAATCCTTGTTGTCAATCAACGGGTCGTTGAAGGCACCCACATGGCCGGAAGCCTCCCAAATGCGGGGGTGCAGAAAGATGGCCGAGTCGATACCCACAATGTTGTCGTTCAGGTGGACCATGGACTCCCACCAGTATTTCTTGATGTTGTTCTTCATCTCCACGCCGTTCTGGCCGTAATCATAGACGGCGCTCAGGCCATCGTAGATTTCGCTGGAGGGAAAGATGAATCCGTATTCCTTGGCGTGCGCCACCAGATTCTTGAAAGCTTCTTCCTGTGTCATAAGGTATTACGTTGTTTTATATTGTCTAATAATGTGCGTACGAAAGGCCGCGATACAACCTGCGGATGTGGGATGGTCAGGCGGTCCGTATGTATTTCTAAATCATTGTAAATCAGTATATCTATATCTATCGTGCGGTCCTCATAAACCCGTTTTCCAGTGACAGGATCATACGCCGGTGCGTGGCGCGGACGGCCCAGTTTTTCCTCGATCCCCTGACAAATATCCAGCAGCGCCTCCGGCGCGATATCACTCTCAAAACCAACCACTTGGTTCAAAAAAGCCGGGCCGGTAAACCCGACCGCTTCGGTCTCCAGAAGGCAGGAACAAATCAGGCTGACATTCAATTCTTCTGAGAGCAACTCTCGTGCAACGCGCAGATTTTCAGCACGGTCGCCAAGATTTGAACCCAGGGAAAGGAAGATCATTTTTAAAGAACTAGTACATGTTCAGCATCAGGCGGGCCTCTTCACTCATTCGCTCCGGGGTCCATTCCGGCTCAAAAACCAGCTGCACATCCACGTCTGAGACGGCCCGAACTGCGAAAACACCATTGCGCACCTGCTCCACCACCTCGTCGGCAATCGGACAGTTGGGGGCGGTCAGCGTCATCGTGATGGAAACCTTGGTGCCCTCTATCTTGATATCGTAAATCAAACCCAACTCATAGACATCTACGGGAATCTCAGGGTCATAGACCTGCTTCAGCGCGGCAATCACCGCCTCCCTGTCGACACTCTCAACTTGTGTATTATCTTGATTCATAGCCTAATGCATAGAGTTTGATTTGTTTGATCATCGCCACCAGGCCGCCGGCGCGCGTGGGGGACAAATTCTCCTTCAGTCCGATTTGATCAATGAAAGAGAAGTCCGATGCGAGGATATCCGCCGGTTTTTGTCCGCTGTAAACCCTGATTAACAGGGAGATGATGCCCTTTGTGATGATGGCGTCGCTGTCGGCTTTAAAATAGAGCCGATCCTCCTTCATCTCGCAGGCCAGCCACACGCGGGACTGGCAACCGTTGATTAGGTTGTCGTCGATCTTGTCTTTTTCATCAATCAAGGGGAGCGACTTGCCTAACTCAATGATATACTCATACTTATCCAGCCACTCGTCGAAGACGCAAAACTCTTCGATGACCTCGTTCGACAGCTCTTCTATTGTTTTTATTGTGCTCATTATCAATTATTTCAACATTTTAACCGCACGCTGCAGCCCTGCCACGAAAGCCTCGGCCTCCGCCATTGTATTATAAGGTAGGAACGATGCGCGCAGCATGCCGCGGTCGGAAAAACGGCGTACGAGCGGCTCCGCACACATCCAGCCGGAGCGAACGGCAATTCCCAGTTTATCCAGAATCTGCGCCAGATCCGAAGGATGCGTCCCTTCTACCGCCAGCGAGAAGAGCGGAATCTTGGTTGAAAGATCATCCGGCAGACCGAAGATCCGGAGACCGTCGATGCGCAGAAGCTCCTCCGCCAAATAGGCTACAATCGCGCGCTCCTGCGCCTTTACTTCCGCGCTATATCGCAAAGTATCAGCAAGTTCCAGAGCGGGTACAAAGCAGGCCTGGCCCGTAAAATTCGGGGTGCCGGCCTCATATTTGAGCGGCAGTGTATTATAGGTTGTGCGCGCAAAGGAGACGGTATCCACCATATCGCCGCCACCCATGTAGGGCGGCATCTCCTCCAGGAAGCGCCGCTTGCCATAGAGAATACCCGTGCCGGTGGGTGCGTAGATCTTATGGCCGGAGAAGATATAAAAATCGCAGTCCAGCGCCTGCACGTCGCATGCCGCGTGCACCACGCCCTGCGCACCGTCCACCGCCACCGGAATCCCTTTCGCATGCGCCGCAGCGATGATTTCCCGCACCGGGTTTACAACGCCCAACACATTGGATATCTGCGCAATAGAGACTAGTTTTACGCGGTTTGTGAGGCGTTTTTCAACCTCCGCTACGGAAAGCGTGCCATCTTCTTCAACCGGAACCACCACCAGTTCCGCGCCGGTCCGCTCGCAGGCCAGCTGCCAGGGAACGATGTTGGAATGGTGCTCCGCCTCGCTGATGAGAATCTGGTCACCCTTCTGTAAATAACGCGCTGAGAAACAGGTTGCAAGGAGATTAAAAGCCGCAGTGGCTCCGCTGGTGAAAACCACGCAACCAACCGCCGGATCCACGTTCAGAAAACGCTCCACCGCGCTCCGGCCGGCCTCATACCGATTCGTAGCATCCACGCTCAATTTGTGCACGGCGCGATGGATATTCGCATTCTCGCGTTCACCCAACTGCGCCTGCAGGGCAAGCACGCCGGCGGGCCGCTGAGCGGTTGCAGCGTTGTCCAGATAGATCAACGGACGACCGTAAACCGTGTTTTGCAGGCCCGGAAACTGGTTTCGAATATCGGATGCAGGGTTGCTCATATAAACTGCGAAGTTAGCAATTTTCGCTATATTTGTGGACTAATCCACGGGTATTATGTACGAATATATCACCGGAAGACTGACCGACCTGAACCCTGAAGAAGCCATCGTGGAAGCGGGCGGTTTCGGTTACAAAATCATCATTTCGCTGACCACCTATACCAAGCTAAATGAGGCTGGTTCTGAGGCTGTTAAGCTCTATCTGTACCATCAGGTCAAAGAGGAAGACGAGAACCTTTTCGGCTTCTTCGACAAGCATGAGCGGGCCCTCTTTCTGCTGCTGATATCGGTTTCCGGCGTGGGTGCGGCCACCGCCTGCGGCATTCTTTCCGCCCTTTCGGCCGACGAGCTCACAGAGGCCATCATCACCCAGGATGTGAACCGCATCAAAAAGGTCAAAGGAATCGGCCTGAAGACCGCCCAGCGCTTGATTTTGGAGCTGAAAGACAAACTTTCCGGCGGAATGGCGGGCGATTTCCAGTTCGGAGATTCCCCTGCCGCAGCGGCCAGTCCGGTCCGCGCAGAGGCGTGCAGCGCACTCACTATGCTTGGATTCCAAAAGGCTGCAGCTGAGAAGGTTGTGGACGCTGTCCTCAAGGAAAACCCTGGCCTTTCCGTGGAAGAGGTGATCAAGCGAAGCTTGAAAATGCTCTGATTCGGGAGTTTTTTGTACTTTTGCCCTGTCTATTCTTAGGTTATTTTTAAAAACCAATACAATGAACGTTCCTACCAATCTTAAGTACACCAACGATCACGAATGGGTGAAAGTTGATGGCAATGTTGCTACTGTCGGTATCACGGATTTCGCTCAGAGTGAGCTCGGTGACATCGTTTTCGTGGACATCCAGACCGAGGGTGAAGAGCTCGGCAAAGGTGAAGTTTTCGGAGCCATCGAGGCTGTGAAGACCGTTGCTGACGCATTCATGCCGGTTTCCGGTAAGGTTATCGAGGTGAATGCAGACCTCGAGGGTGCTCCCGAAACAGTCAACAGTGATCCGTACGGCGCAGGCTGGATGATCAAGGTCGAGATGACCAACCCTGCAGAGCTGAACGAGCTGCTGGACGCCGCACAGTATCAGCAAATTATCTAATTATCAACACTTTACATGGAAATTACTCGCGTTTTCGATTACCTCGAAAACCTGAAGAAATTTGCCCCGTGTGATGATATACTTGCCCGGAAATTCCAGGGCAAGTGGATCAAATACAGCATCGATGAATACATCGAGAATGCACACCTGGTGGCATGCGGTCTTCTGGCTTTGGGGTATAAAGAGGGCACGAAAGTGGTCTCTCTTTGCAACAACCGCCCCGAGTGGAACTTCCTGGATATGGGTGTTACGCTGGCTCACATGATCCACGTCCCCGTCTACAGTACCCTCAGCGCGGATGAATACAGCTACATTTTTGACCATTCCGATGCGGAAGTCATCGTCATCGGCAACCTGAACCTTTATAAAAAGGTGATTCCGGTCATCGAGAAGATGAACCGCGAGGTGAAGGTGATCCTGATGGACTCCGCCGACAGCCTCTTCTGCTTCCAGGATCTCTACGAAAAAGGCCGCGAGAACCGCGAAGCCGGTGAAGAGATTATCAAGCAGAATATCAAGAACATAGACCCTGATGAGGTGGCTAGTATTATCTACACGTCCGGTACCACCGGCACCCCTAAAGGCGTGATGCTGACCCACCGGAATCTCACATTCGACGCCCATACGCACGCCGTGCGCCAGACCAAGAACAGCAGCCATATCATGGTCAGCTTCCTGCCGCTCTGCCATGCGTATGAACGCACTATGAACTATGAGTATCAGGAGTTGGGTATCCGCACCTACTACGCAGAAAGCCTGGGTACGGTTGCAGCCGACCTAAACGACTGTCACGCAGACGGTTTCTGCGCGGTTCCGCGCGTCTTGGAACTGATGTACGGCAAGTTTGAAGCAGCCGCCAAGAGCCTTAAGGGTATCAGCAAAAAGATCTATCTGAAGGCTTGGGATTTCGCCAACAACTTCGACAATTACAACACCAAGTGGTGGTATCTCAAAAAGCTGAAAATCTACGATAAGCTGGTCTACAGCAAGTGGAGAGCCAATTTGGGCGGCCACGAGATGCTGGTTGTTTCCGGCGGATCTTCCATCCAGGGCAAGATTGTCCGCACCTACAACGCCGCCAAACTATATATCTTCGAGGGCTATGGTATGACCGAGGCCTCCCCGGTTATCGCCGTGAACAGCCCGGCTGATAAATACAACAAAATCGGCACAGTAGGCAAGGCAATCGATGGTTCTGAATTAAGCTTTGCACCTGATGGAGAGATACTTACGCGCGGTCCGCACGTGATGAAGGGCTACTACAAAGATCCTGAGGCAACCGCTGCCGTGATCGATGAAGAAGGCTGGCTCCACACGGGTGATATCGGTTACCTGGTAGAGGGTGAATACCTGAAGATCACAGACCGTAAGAAGGAGATTTTCAAGCTCTCTTCCGGTAAGTACGTAGCCCCGCAAACCATTGAAACCCAGCTTAAAACCTCTCCTTATGTGGATAATTCCATCATCGTGGGTGAGAACCAGAAGCTGGTGGCAGCCATCATTATTCCGAACTTCAACCGCTTGAAAGATTTCGCCGCAGAGAACAATGTTCGTTATGAAAACAACGAGGACCTGCTCACGAAGGCTGAAATTATTCAAGTGATGCGCAATGTGGTGGATGAGGTGAACAAAAACCTCGCGCCACACGAGAACATCAAGAAGTATCGCCTGATCAACGACGAGTGGACGCCCGGCAACAACATGCTGTCGCAGACGCTCAAGCTGAAGCGCCGCAACATTGTGGCTAAATACAAATCGGTGATTGACGAATTGTTCGCAAATTAACCGATTTTAGGCGATTCCAGCGCTGTTTAGAGGGTTCTATGTTCCACGTGGAACCCTCTTTCTTAACGCCCAAAATAGACCAATAAAACGGCAATATCGGCCGGTGAAACACCGGATATCCGGGAGGCCTGCGAGATCGTCTTAGGGCGGTACCGCTCCAGTTTGATGCGGCATTCGATTGAGAGGGCCGTCAGCTTAGAAAAATCGAAATCATCAGGAATTTTGACGTTTTCCAGCCGCAAAATCTTATCTGCCAGCCGCCGCTCCCGCTCGATATATCCTTTATACTTAATGGCTATTTCCGCCGCCTCCAGAATTTCATCTTTCTGCTGCTGGATAATAAACGCTTTATCCGCCGTATGATTCTCGCGGAAAGGTATCATTTGAAGCAATTGAGAAATCTCGGAATTTTGCTCGGGATTACCCACTTCTTCTTGAAGCTGATTCTGGATTCGCTCATCAACTTCCGAGAATGTTCCACGAGGAACAATTTTTAAAATATCGCGGATAGAGGTATCTGGACGTGTTAAAATTTCCGAAACTTTCTTTGATGTAGTGAGCGGCGCGGAGCCAATGGATTCAAGATAAGGATTGGCGTTTTCCGGCTTCACAGAGACCGTTTCAGCAGCATCGGTATAAGCGCGAACTGCCTCATACTTTGTCTGCATCACACGATAGCGATACGCATCCGCCAAACCCAATGAGTAAGCCTTTTCCGTCAACCGTAGATCTGCATCATCCTGGCGCAGCAATATGCGATACTCTGCACGGGAGGTAAACATCCGATAAGGCTCATCCACCCCTTTGGTGATGAGATCATCTATCAAAACACCGATATATGCCTCGTCTCGTTTCAGCACAAAAGGATCGCGCTCAGCGAGCTTCAGATGCGCGTTGATACCCGCCATCAAACCCTGCGCAGCTGCCTCCTCATAACCTGTCGTACCATTGACCTGGCCGGCCAGAAAGAGGTTTTCCACCACGCGGGACTCCAGGGTAGCGTGCAGTTGCGTGGGATCAAAAAAGTCATATTCCACCGCGTAGGCCGGCCTGAAAATGCGGATATTTTCAAACCCTTTGATGGCCCGCAAGGCGCGCATTTGAACATCCAACGGCAGCGAAGAAGAGAAGCCCTGGAGGTAATATTCATACGTATCCCAACCTTCCGGTTCCAGGAATAACTGGTGCGCATCCTTGCCGGCAAAGGTCCTCAACTTATCCTCAATAGAGGGGCAATAGCGCGGGCCTATACCCGTGATTTTGCCAGTAAAGAGGGGTGAATCATTGAATCCGCTCTCCAGAATGGCATGAACCTCAGGATTAGTATGAACAATATAACAGTTCTTCTGAGGATGTCCGTTTTGAATCGCTGTCGGATAAGGCAGGTAGGAAAAGCGAGCCGGGTTCTCATCGCCGGGCTGCATTTCCAGTTTGGAAAGATCGATGGATCGAACATCGACGCGCGGCGGAGTGCCGGTCTTCATTCGGTCAGACTTCAGGCCAAGCGAAACGAGCTGCTCGGTCAAACCATGAGAAGCAAGCTCCCCGATTCTTCCGCCTTCCGCATCTTCGCGACCGATGAAGAGTCGTCCGTTCAGGAATGTGCCTGCCGTCAGAATAACGATTTTAGCCGAAAATTCTGCGCCCATCGACACGCGAACACCGGAAATATTGGATTCTCGGAACGTTATTTCCGTGACAAAATCTTGCCAAATATCTAATTTACAGGTACTTTCGAGGATATAACGCCAGTTCAGGGAGAAGCGCATTTTATCACATTGTGCGCGCGGACTCCACATCGCCGGACCCTTTGAGCGGTTCAGCATCCGGAATTGAAGCGTAGAGGCGTCGGTCACCACACCGCTCCATCCTCCGAGCGCGTCGATCTCCCGAACAATCTGTCCTTTGGCAATGCCGCCCATCGCCGGATTGCAAGACATCTGTGCGGTCTTGTTCATGTCCATGGTGATGAGAAGGACGCGTGATCCGAGTCGGGCCGCAGCGACGGCCGCCTCGCAACCGGCATGTCCGGCGCCGATGACGATGATATCGTACGTGGCGGTGATCATTTCTTAGCCGTTTCGGTCTGTAACTTTTGCCAAAGATCGAGCGCCTGGTTCTCCTGTGCGCGCATCTCTTTCTGGAGACGGGCCGAGGTATCGTCAAAACCGATCAGATGCAGTAGGCCGTGCGCGATCACGCGATGCAGCTCGCGATCCAACCCTTCTCCGTAAGCCTCAGCGTTATAGCGGACCGTATCGATACTGATGTAGATGTCGCCCGAGAGGGCATTTTTGGGGTAGATCCCGGCATAATCAGGGGTGCTGTCAAAGGTAATAATGTCCGTCAGATAGTCGTGCCCCAGGTATTTCTTATTGATTTCCAGCAGATAAGGGTCGCTGCAAAAAATATAGTTCAGCGCACCGGTCCGACGGCCGTTACGGATTGCAATCTCCTTTAACCATTTGGAAACCAAACGCTTCTGTTTTAAACAAAAATTTGTGTCTTCTGCGTAATAAGAGATCATAACCGAGCAATTCTGGCACAAAATTAGCAAGTTTATCAACAAAAAGTTGTTGAAAAGAGTTTTAATTCGTACTTTTGGGCACTTATAAGTCCAAGACTACAAAAATTACACATAGTATGGAAGTCAAGAAAACCCCTAAAGCTGATCTTCAGAACAAGAAGACGCTTTTCCGTGAAATCGGTCTCGTTGCCGTTCTCGGTATTCTCCTTCTGGCGTTCGAGTGGTCCACCTCTGAGAAGCAGGAAACCATCAATCTGACCCAGGATGCAGTTGCTGTTGAAGAGGAGATTATCCCTGTAACGCAGGAGCAGCAGGAACTCCCTCCGGAGATGCCGAAGATTCCGGTACTCTCTGATGTCATCGACATTGTGGATGACGACATCGAAATCAAGGATGACCTGTTGATCAACCTTGAGGATACGCACGAAGGTGTCGTGATCCAGGATTATGTTGCCGAGGTGGTTGAAGAGGTGGTTGAAGAGGAAGCCATTCCGTTCGCACTCGTGGAAGAAAAACCTGGTTTCCAGGGTGGTGACCCGAACGCATTCTCCAAATGGGTGAACAGCCGCCTGGTCTATCCTGAAATTGCTAAGGAAAACGGTGTGCAGGGTAAAGTTACCCTCCAGTTTACGGTGAATACCGACGGTTCCGTCAGCAATGTCAAAGTCCTTCGTGGCGTGGACCCTTCACTTGACAAAGAGGCTGTGCGTATCGTCTCGAGTTCCCCTAAGTGGACCCCGGGTAAGCAGCGCGACAAAGCTGTGAAGGTAACCTACACCTTCCCTGTGATCTTCCAGCTGAGATAAGCTATTAGAGAACAGGCTGTTTCATAAGCTCTACCACCTCCGGGACCGGTAGAGCTTTTACTTTGTACCCACGGTAACCGGAGACATCCTTTCCAGCGAAAAGGGAGTTCCACAGCGCCTCTTCCGTAGCCTCTACGGCCGCTTCAAAGAGCGGAGACATAGCATCGTTGTGAAGAAGGGTAGGATAGTACATCGAGGTACTTTCGTTGATGAGATTATCCGGATAATTGGAAATGGCAATTACATAATCACCGCTGCCGTTGGAGGCAAAGGAACCTGTCTTGGCCAGCCCCATGAAGACACGCTTGGCCATACGCTCCAGGTTGCGGGCATCCACGGGCGCATTGGTAATGAGAACCATCATACAGGAGCCGTCTGGGTTCTCCTGTGCCTTGGTTTCCACATCGTTCTTATAGCTGTAAACGCCCAGTTTGCGGCCTACCGGCACGCCGTTGATTTCCAGAATACCACCGTAATTGCTCTGTACCAGCACGCCTACCGTATATCCGCCGAGCGATGCGGGAAGCACACGTGAAGAGGTGCCTATTCCACCCTTAAAACCGAAGCATACAGTGCCTGTTCCCGCTCCGACGGGTCCTTCTTCTACCGGACCGCTCTTTGCCTTTGAAATGGCCTCTAAAACGTGTTTCTGCGTGACTGCGCGAGCGCGGATATTACTGAGTTTACCATCATTGGTTTCTCCCACCACCGAGTTCACCGAACGAACCTTCTCATTACCCTTCTGATTGAGGGTATAGGTAATCAAACCTTCAATGCCCTGAGCCACCGAAAGGGTGTTCGTGAGAATCACCGGTGTTTCTATATTACCCAATTCCTGGATCTGGCTGATACCCGCCATTTTTCCGAATCCGTTACCTACGAAAACAGCGGCCGGACATTTCCATTTGAAGAGATTTCCTTCGTGCGGAAGAATAGCTGTAACGCCTGTATGAATTTCCTCTCCTTTATTAATGGTAACGTGACCTACACGCACGCCCGGAACATCGGTAATTGCGTTATTTTCACCAGGTTGGAAGATACCCGGACAAATTCCGTAGTCGCGCAGGCGACCCTCTGAAAAACCGATTACGCAGATCAAAATCAATAATACGGAAAGCAATACTCTCTTCATGGCGGAAAACAAATGATGATTCTAAATACAAAGATAAGTTCTAATTTTGTAAAAAAATATTTCGTGGAAGAATTGGAAAACAAAAATGAGACCGCGGTCTTCGTGGCTGTGAGTCCGAATGTGCAAAGCGACAGACAGGTCAACGAATATCTGGATGAATTGATATTCCTTGCCACCACAGCCGGTGTGACGGGAGAAAAACGCTTTATCCAACACCTGGATCACGCCAATTCCCGGACCTTTGTGGGTCCCGGTAAGTTGGAAGAAATCAAGGAATACGTCCACGAAAACGAGATTACCTATATAATATTCGACGACGAACTCTCTCCCTCCCAGATGCGGAACATTGAGAAAGAGGCCGGTTGTCAGGTAGTGGACCGCACGGGATTGATTCTGGATATCTTTGCTCAGCGGGCCCAGACTGCTTATGCTAAAACCCAGGTCGAACTTGCTCAATATCAATATCTTTTACCACGTCTCACCGGTATGTGGACCCACCTGGAGCGGCAGCGAGGCGGCAAGGGAGGTCTCAATATGCGTGGTCCGGGTGAAAGTCAGTTGGAAATCGACCGCCGTATCGTACTCGACAAAATCAAGAAACTCAAACTTCAGCTGACCAAAATTGACCGACAGATGATCTCCCAGCGCAGCAACCGCGGAACCATGAAACGCGTTGCGCTCGTGGGATATACCAATGTCGGTAAAAGCACCCTGATGAATCAGCTCGCAAAGAGTGACGTTTTTGCTGAAAACAAACTCTTTGCAACGCTGGATACCACTGTACGTAAGGTAGTTATAGATAATACGCCGTTCCTGCTCAGCGATACGGTCGGATTTATCCGCAAACTGCCTACCCAGCTGATCGAATCCTTCAAGAGCACCCTGGATGAGGTTCGCGAAGCGGATATCCTACTCCATGTGGTAGATATCTCTCACCCGGGATTCGATGACCAGATCAAGGTCGTCAATAAAACACTGCACGATATTGGCGCTGGCAATAAGCCTTGTCTGATTATTTTCAATAAGATAGACGCTTATACCTTTGAAGAGTACGACGATTTTTCCCTGGAAGAGCGCACCTCGCGCAACTTTACCCTCGAGGAATTTGAGAACTCCTGGATGTCCAAGGAAAATACCCCCAGTATCTTTATCTCCGCCAAAGACCGTACGAACCTGGATCAGCTGCGAGCAACCCTGATGAAAATGATCAACAGTTAAATGAAATATTATAAAGAGTTTTTAAGAAAAACTTCTTCTTTTATTATTGAGCTGTTGAAATGTTCATAAAATTGAAAAAGCCTTCCCGGTTTAACTGGAAAGGCTTTTTTATTAATGAACAGTTGTTAATTATATCTTGAAAAAAGAACAATAAACAAATTTTTGGTATTCGGATAATTTTTTAAGAATGTTACGATTTTTAAAAATTATACCCGTTTATCAACATTTGTTCAGCCAAGAAATGAACAAACCTTTTCATAGGTATCCGCTTCCGCTTCTATGAAGGAGAGATGTCCAGTACCGGGCTGCATCACGAACTGAACCCTCGGGAATAACTCTTTCATCCGGTTGAAAACCTCAAGAGGAAGGAACGGATCCTGGTCTCCACCCAAGAGAAGGGTGGGTATGGAAGTATTCTTGAGCCACTCTTCCTGGGAGGGACGCACCATCATACCGAGTACGGATGCGATGATTCCCTCCGGAAAATGGGTTTCACAGAGTTCCAGCGTCTCGCGTATCTTGTCATCATGGGTGCGCAACTGATCCGGATGATACATTCTGGGGATGGAATAGGCCGCCAGGGTTTCCAGTTTTCCGCTGCGGATAATACTGATTTCGCGTTTGCGGTCTTCTGATTTTTCAGGCAGGTCGGCAAAGGGGTTTGAGTTGAAAAGAATCAGCTTTTCAAAACGCTCCGGGTATCGGTTGCAACACATGAGCGCGATATATCCACCCAAAGAATGTCCGCCAATAAAAGCCTTGTCAACCAGACATTTATCCAAAACATTCCTCACAACATCCGCGCAAAATTCCATGGTATTGACGCTCTGTCCGTCCAATCCGGCAGGAGCAGAATCGGTCAATCCGTGGCCAGGCAAATCCAGCCGAATGACGCGATAATGCTTCTCCAGCAGCGCAGCAAATTCAGACCAGATATAAAAGGTTTCGAGGTAGCCGTGCAGGAGAACGATGACCGGTTTGCCGGCTCCGCGCTGCGGGTGATCTTCAGAATCGCAAAGATGGACGGTGATACCGCCGGCGGTTGCGAAATACTCCATAATAAACAGTGTTTCAGTTTCTGTATAACGACAAAGATAGACAATTTCCAAAAACTTGGTATTATCAGCTATTTTTGAGAAATTTGCGTATGAAATGACAGAATGATGGAAGAGAATTTCAATCCCCGAACCGAGTCTGCGCTCAAAGAGAGCAATTATGAGGGACAGATCCGGCCCAAAGAATTCGCCGAGTTTGCCGGTCAGGACAAAAACCTGGAGAATCTGAAGATTTTTGTCAAAGCGGCGCTGCTTCGCGGCGAGGCGCTGGACCATGTGCTGTTCCACGGCCCTCCGGGTCTCGGTAAAACCACGCTGGCCAATATTGTCGCCAACGAACTGGGTGTCAATATGAAAGTTACATCGGGTCCGGTGCTCGACAAGCCGGGTGACTTGGCGGGCCTGCTGACCTCGCTGGATACGGGCGACGTACTCTTTATTGATGAGATTCACCGCCTTTCACCCGTCGTGGAGGAGTATCTCTATTCAGCGATGGAGGACTATCGGATCGATATTATGGTGGATAAAGGACCGGGTGCGCACAGCATCCAGATCAATATCAATCCCTTCACCCTGATCGGCGCCACCACCCGCAGCGGTCTGCTGACCTCACCGCTTCGCGCCCGTTTCGGGATCAAATGCCACCTGGAATACTACGATGCGGACGTACTTTTCAAAATTGTAAAGCGTTCCGCCGGCATTCTGGATATAGAAATTGAAGATCAGGCCGCGAAGGAAATTGCGCTGCGCAGCCGCGGTACGCCGCGAATCGCCAATGCACTCCTGCGCCGGGTCCGCGACTTTGCCCAGGTGAAAGGAAATGGTGTTATTACACTGGAAATCACCAAGATGGCGCTCGATGCCCTGAATATTGACAAACGGGGTCTCGACTCCATCGATAATAAGATATTGACCACGTTGATTGAGAAATTCAAGGGCGGTCCGGTGGGCGTCGGCACGCTGGCCACCGCCATCAGTGAAGATCCCGGCACCCTGGAGGAGGTTTACGAACCCTTCCTGATCAAGGAGGGCTTCCTGACCCGCACGCCTCGTGGCCGCGTGGTTACAGATCTGGCATACAAACATTTAGGACTAACCCGCGCCGATGCGGATACATCGCTATTTTAAAATAACGCAGTCGATTATGAAAAAAACAACCCTGCTGATCAGCTTGCTGGCCATTCTTTGTGTATTCTTCGCGGAGGATTGCCGCGCCTGCACTTCCGCCATTATTTCCGGTCGGTTGACCCCCGATGGCCGTCCGCTGCTCTGGAAACACCGAGATACGGGTGAGCTGAACAACCGTGTGGATTATATTGCACGAAACAAAAATGTTAAATATGCGTTTATAGCTGTTGTAAACGCGGCTCCGGATGAGCAGGAAGCGTGGATGGGAACCAACGAAACCGGCTTCTCCATCATCAATACCGCCTCCTCCAACATGCATAAATACAAGGAGGACAGCAACGACCAGGAAGGCGTCGTGATGTACAAGGCCCTGGCGTGCTGCCGTACCCTCGCTGATTTTGAGGCGTTTCTGGAGAAGAACAAACCGCTGGGCGTGGAGACCAACTTTGGCGTGATTGATGCCGAGGGTGGTGCCGCTTACTATGAGACCAACAGTTACGACTGGACCAAGCAGGATATCAACGACCCGACGGTCGCACCCCTGGGCTATAAGGTCTACACCAACTTCTCGCCTACGGGCAAGGTGGATGGCGGTGGCGGATACATTCGCTATGCTACGGCCGACAACACCTTCCGTACGCGCGTGCTGAGCGGCGGCCAGGTCACCCCGCAGTGGATTTTCGACAATCTTTCCCGTAATTACTCCCACCCGATCCTGGGTGTGGATCTTCGCAAAGACCTCTCCGCAGCGCCCAACGGCTGGATCTATGATATGGATTTCATCCCGCGCAAGAGCACGGCCTCTTCCGCCGTTATCAAAGGTGTGAAGAAGGGTGAAAACCCGCTGCTTACCACCATGTGGGTTGTGCTGGGTTATCCGCCTGTATCTGTGGCCGTTCCTACCACGGTGGCCGCCGGCAAGGAGCAGCCTGCCGTCGTGAGCCGCATCAGTGACAAAGAGGAAACCTGCCCCATCAGCAATGTCGCCATGGCGCGCCGCGCAAAGGTATTCCCCATCAAACGGGGCAGCGGCCCGAGCTACGTGCACTTCTCCGAGGTTTGCAATGCGGAGGGAACGGGTTATCTGCAGCGCCTCGCTCCAATCGAGAAGGCCATCTTTGAGGCGTTCGATGCGCTTCAGGCCAAGTGGTATGCTGCCGGAAAGCCGGATGCTGCGGCCCTGAAGGCCCTCTACAGCACCCTTGATTTTGGTCTGGATGTCCAGTAGTACGGAATCAAATACAATTGCCGCGCCGCGGATTGCCGCCTTCACCCTCTCGGCGAAGGCGGTCTGGATAGCTTCAGCTCTCATGGCGCTCAAGCGTCCGGGGTTGCACGTGCTGGTGGCGGACAGTAAAAAGAGCGCCTATTTCCTTTCGAGCGACCTCTACAACTTTTTCGGGGACGATACGGTCTTTCTCTTCCCCGCCTCCACCGACAAGTCGGAAACCAAAACCGCGACCGCCAAGGTGCAGCGGACCGCCGCGCTTTCCATGGTGACGGCCATGAAGGATGGCGGCAATCCGGACGATCTTTTCGATTTTGAAACGGCCCTCGCGCAGGCAACCTTCAACCTGGCGGCGCTGAGCACCCCTTCTTCAACTCCGGCCAAGATTCTGGTGACCTATCCGGACGCCTTGGCGGAAAAAGTGCTCAAAAAGAGCAAAACGCGCGCCTCCATTCTCCAAATATCCCGTGGAGAGAAGCTCTCACACGACTTTATAACAGAGTTGTTGTTTACAAACGGGTTCAAACGGGCCGATTTTGTATCTGAACCGGGAGAATTCGCGGTACGAGGCGGTCTGATCGACATTTTTTCCTTTTCGGACAACCAGCCCTATCGCGTGGATTTCTTCGGTGAAGAGGTGGACTCCATCCGCCGTTTCGACGTCAACACCCAATTCTCCACCACTGAGCTGGAGCGGGTGGAAATCTTCCCGGACCTTACCCGGAACCACGCGGAGAACGAATATGTAGATTTTGAAACCATTCTTCCGAAGGGCACCGTCCGTTGGGATCTGACGGAGGCTGAATTGGCCACCCCCGGCGAAGCGACGGTCATCCCCCAACCCACCTTCAACAAGAACTTTGAGATTCTGGCCGGAGATATCGAGGAGAAACTCTCCGAGGGCTACACGGTTACCATCCTCAGCCCGAACGAATCGCAAACCCTTCGCCTTCAGCAGATTCTGCGCGACATCGGCACCGGGGCCCGCCCCAGATTCCTGCCGCTTTCGCTCCACGAGGGCTACATTGACAAAACCTTGCGCAACTGTTTCTACACGGACCACCAGATATTTGAGCGTTACCACAAGATCAAGGTCCGCCGGCAGGTGGAAAAGAGTGAGCGGCTTACCATCAACGATTTGACCTCGATGCAGTTGGGGGATTACGTGGTGCATATCGATCACGGCGTAGGGCGCTTTGGCGGTCTGGTCAAAACCCATATCGGCGGCCGCGTGCAGGAGGCCATCAAGCTGGAGTATCGCGACAACGACGTAATCTTCGTCTCCATCCACGGTATCCATCGCATCTCCAAATACCGCTCGCGCGACGATGAGCCCCCCAAGATTTACAAGCTTGGCACCAAGGCGTGGGAAAACCTGAAATCCGCCACCAAGGCCAAGGTCAAGGATATCGCCAAGGATTTGATCCAGCTCTACTCCCAGCGGCAGCAGTCGCAGGGGTTCGCCTTCTCGGCGGACACCTATCTGCAGCAGGAGCTCGAATCCTCCTTCCTGTTTGAGGATACGCCGGATCAGGTGAAGGCCACCCTCGCCGTCAAGGAGGATATGGAGAGCGTCCATCCGATGGACCGTCTGATCTGTGGCGATGTGGGTTTCGGAAAGACCGAAATCGCCGTCCGGGCAGCCTTCAAGGCGGTTTGCGACAGCAAGCAGGTGGCCGTCCTGGTGCCCACCACCATCCTGGCGCTGCAGCATTTCAAAACCTTCTCCGAGCGCCTCAAGAACTTCCCTTGCCGGGTGGATTACCTGAGCCGCCTGCGCACCGCAAAAGAGATCAAGGAGATTCAGGCGGACCTCGAGGCGGGCAAGATCGATATTCTGATAGGTACGCACCGCCTGCTCAATAAAACCATAAAATTCAAAGACTTAGGCCTTCTTATCATCGATGAAGAGCAAAAGTTCGGCGTTACGGCCAAAGAGCGGTTGCGCCAGTTGAAGGCTTCGGTCGATACCCTGACCCTCACGGCAACCCCGATCCCGCGCACCCTGCAGTTCTCTCTGCTGGGCGCCCGCGATCTCTCCATCATCAACACCCCGCCCCCGAACCGCCTGCCGGTTTACACGGAAGTGATTCATTTTGAAGATGATACAATTGCGGATATTATCAACCGCGAACTGGAGCGCGGCGGCCAGGTCTTCTTCGTTCACAACCGCGTGGAGGATATCCTCTCTATCCGCGAAATCCTTCACCGTCTGGTGCCGGAGGCCGATATCTGTGTGGCCCACGGCCAGATGGATCCACAGGAGCTGGAGCAGCGGATGCTCGACTTCATCAACGGCGATTACGACATCCTGCTCTCCACCTCCATCATGGAGAACGGTATCGATATTCCCAACGCCAACACCATCATTATCAACCAGGCGCAGCGGTTCGGCCTCTCGGACCTGCACCAGCTGCGCGGCCGCGTCGGCCGAAGCAACGTCAAGGCGTACTGCTATCTGGTGATTCCCTCCATGGACGGGATCACCGACGAGGCGCGTCGCCGCATCAAGGCCATCGAGGCCTTCTCCGACCTGGGCAGCGGTTTCAATATCGCCATGCAGGATCTGGATATCCGCGGCGCGGGCAACCTGCTCGGCGCGGAACAGAGCGGCTTTATCGCCGAGATGGGTTTCGAAACCTATATGCGGATTTTGAACGAGGCGATGGCCGAACTGCCGGAGACCATCCGCCGGGAAGAGCAGGCCAACATCAAGCACCGCAAAGAGGGCATCACGGCGGCCGACCTTCCGCAAATCTTTATCAATGAGATTGATACGCAAGTTGAAACGGATATGGAAATCCTGATCCCGGACGACTATGTCAATGTGCCGTCAGAGAAGATCCGGCTCTACCGCGAGCTCGACAGCCTCAGCCGCGAGGCCGATCTGGAGAAGTTCGCGCGCGGCCTGGAAGACCGGTTCGGTCCGATTCCGGAGCCGGTGAACGCCCTGATGGATGTGGTGCGCCTGCGCCGCGAGGCCCAGAAAATCGGAATCGAGCGCGTGGTGCTCAAGAAGAACATGATGCTGGCCTACTTCATCCAGAATCCCATGTCCAACTTCTTCGAAACCAAAACGTTCGCTCGCGTGCTGGACAATGTCGCCCGCGCCGGCAACCGCTATAGCGTGGTACAGAACGAGACGCGTCTCTACCTCAAGAGCGTCGGGGTGACCACTGTGGCGCGCGCCGTGCAGCTGCTCCGAAATCTGGCAAGCGGCACGGAGGAGAGCGCGCTTTAGGCACAAAGTTTGAAATAATCTTGTTGCAGTCGCGTAAAATTATCATCTTTGCATTTCTAAACTGCACGGTTATGAAGCGTTCCGGTTGGTATTTTGCAATGGCGCTGCTTCTGGTTCTGGCCGGGAGTACGGTGGCTTCTGCTCAGGAGGTGACGGCCGATACGGGCTACTCGCCCTACTCGCTGTTCGGCATCGGCCAGCTGTCGGGGCAGGGCACGACCTACAACGCCTCCATGGCCGGCCTGGGTATCGCCACCCGCAACAACCGCTTCATCAACGTGATCAACCCGGCCGCCGTCACGGCGCGCGAAGCCAAATCCTTCATGATGGATTTCGGTGTAACGGAAAACAATGTGATCTACACGGCCGATGCCGCCACCTCCGGCGACCCTTCTGCAACCGGCAAGCTGCGCTCCGCCAACAACACCTTCAACATGGACCACATCATCTTCTCCTTCCCGATGTGGAAAGGTTCGGCGTTCAAGGCGGGCATCATGCCATACAGCTCGGTGGGTTACAGCCTGCGTTCGTTTGAACAATCGGACGCCCTTCTGGCAGAGGTGGGCGACGTGCAGTATTACCGGATTGGCCAGGGCGGCCTTTACAAAGCCTTTTTAGGTGCCGGCGTAACGCTCTGGGACCGGCTGAGCCTGGGTGTGGACGGGCAGTATTACTTTGGTAACATCGTCCGATACAGCTACGCCAACTTCACCACGAGCAGCATTTACCGTTCCATCAACTCCGGTTGGGACAACTACCTGAGCGGCATCAATGCGAAGTTCGGTATGCAGTACGAACAGCCGATGGGTAAGAAACTGGCGCTGACCGTGGGTGCCACCTGCCAGCTGGGCACCACCCTTTCCGGGGAGAGCCGCCGCTTCGCCTACGGTATCGCCTCTTCCACCGACACCATCACCAATGTAACCTCGCCGCTGGCGGGCTACCGGATGCCGATGGAGATTGGCGCGGGCTTCTCCCTGCGCAGCACGGACCGCTGGATGGTCGGTTTCGATTATACCCGGCAGGACTGGACCAATACCAGCTTTGAGGCAACCCCGGGCGTCAGTTTCGCACCGGCCTGCCAGCAGTCGTTCCGCCTGGGCGCCGAGCTGACCCCGAACCGCTACGATATCCGCTACTTCATGAAACGCCTGACCTACCACGCCGGCTTGTTCTACGAGCAAGGTTATGTGTCGCTGGGCGGACACCAGGTGACGGACCGCGGAATCACGCTGGGCGTGTCGGTTCCCGTCTCACGCTACTATAATTCTCTTTCTCTGGGAATTACGGCGGGTCAGCGCGGCACGGTTGACAATAATTTGATTCGCGAAACGTACGTGACTTTCAACATCTCTTTCAGTTTGCACGATATTTGGTTCTTAAAACAGTTGTACGAATAAATTCTTATTTTTGCGATATGAAAAAAGCAGCAATTACCCTTCTCGCGCTTGTCCTCAGCATTCCCGTTTTCGCACAGGGCAAGTTCGGTGCCGACAGTGCGGAATGCATCAAGTACCTCTCCTACTATTCGGAGTACATGAAGCAGAATAACATTGCCGAGGCAACACCGATGTGGCGCAAGGCTATTTCCATTTGCCCGCCTACCGCAAACCAGCAGATGCTCATCAACGGCCAGAAGATCCTGCGCCGCGAGATTTCGCTCAACCAGAAAGATCCCGTACGCCGCCAGGAACTGTTGGATTCCCTCCTCTGGCTGCACGATATCCGGGCCGAGTATTATCCGAACTACGCAACCTCCTCGTTCAACAACAAGGCCATCGATATCATCAACTACTTCAAGGCTGACAAGAAGAAAGGTTACGATCTTCTCAAGCCGCTGGTAGCGACCGTGGGTGCAAGCTGCTCGCCGGCTGTCTTCGTGAACTATATGCAGCTCTCGGTGGACCTCTACAAGAACGGCGTCCTGATGCCGGACGATGTGATGGGCAACTACACCGAACTGGTTGAATACATGGAACAGAGCCAGGCAAAGGACATCGCATCGGCACGCGCAAGCGTGGAACAGCTGCTGATTGACAGCGGCGTGGCTTCCTGCGACAACCTGATTGCGCTCTTCACGCCGCGTTACGAGGCCAATCCCACCGACAAAGCCCTGTTGGCCAATATGGTGAAGATGCTGGCAACCTCCGACTGCGTGGATACCGACCTCTACCTGAAGGCCGTCGAGTCGCTCAATGAGGTGGATCCTTCGCCGCAGTCCGCATACTACCTCTACAAACTCTACTCTGCGCGCGACGAAAACGTCGCCGCTGCCAACGCCCTCTCGGGCGCGATCGACCAGCTGGATCCCACGAACCCGGACGATCTGCTCCGCATCGCGGATTACAAGCTTGAGCTGGCAACCTTCACCTTCAAGAAGGTGGGCAAGAGCGCAGAGGCCGTCGCGCTGGCTAAGCAGGTTCCGGACCTCAACCCCAACCTGGCCGGCAAGGCATATTTCCTGATCGGCACCATCTGGGGTTCCCAGAAGTGCTCGGGCAACGAGGTTGAAATTCGCGCCCCGTACTGGGTGGCAGTGGATTACATGCGCAAGGCAAAAGAGGCGGACGCTTCCCTGGAATCCGAAGCCAACAACCTGATCGCACAGTACTCCCGCTACTTCCCGAACTCCGCAGACGCATTCATGTATGACGTGGTGGATGGCAATCCTTACACGGTCAACTGCGGCGGCATGCGTGAGGCAACGCGTGTTCGTACCAGCAAGTAATGCGCAGAAGATCAGCAACATATTCCTTTTACATTATAGCCGCCTGCGCGGCTATAATGCTTTATTCCGGATGCTCCGGCAAGCCGGAAACCGCCCCGCTCGACTTTGAACTGACCCCGATGCGGGTGGTCTACAACATGGAGATCCAGCAGACCGAGCGCGGCGTCACCACGATGCGGATGACGGCGCCCACGCTGCAGCATTTCGAGTTCCGGAAAGACTCCATCGACCAGTCGTTCGACTACTATCCGGATGGGATCCATGTGGATGCCTACACAAGTGACGGTGCGCTGGAAACCACGGTGGATGCCGACGAGGCGCGCCACATCACCACTCCCGGCCAGGAGGAGTGGAAAGCCTTCGGCAACGTGAAGATCGTGAACATTGCCAAGCGCGAGCGGATGGAGTCCGACACCATCTACTGGGTACAGGATGAAAAACGGATCTACACGGATTGCTACGTCCGCATTTCGTCGCCGCAAGGGGTGATGCAGGGGTATGGCATGGAGTCGGACGAACGGGCCAACCGCACCATCCTGCTCAAGCCTTTTGACTCCTTCTCCAGGATGCAGGATTCCACGGAAGTCGTCATCGATTCGGCCAACTTTATTGGGCCATTAAAGGAAAAATGATTACTTTTGCACCCCTAACCCAAATCGATTAAACACTAAAGATTCAACAATATGGCGGTTTTAGAGAAAATCCGTGTAAAATTCGGGATTTTAATCACCGTTCTTGTCGCTCTGGCACTGTTGTCGTTTATCATCGACCCGCAGACCCTGCAGTCCGCATTCCAGATGATGTCTTCCGACAACAAGGTGGGCGAGATGAATGGTAAAAACATCAATTACAGAGAGTTCTACGAGGACTATGACCATTATCAGAAGCTGTACTCGATGATGGGCCAGAACACCAACAGCGAAGAGGCCCAGGCGGCTATTCGCGACGTGGCATGGCAGGACAACTACACGCGCCTCGTGTTCGCTCCCAAGGCTGAAAAGGCCGGTATCTACGTAGGCAAGGAAGAGATGTTTGACCTGACGCAGGGCAACCACATCTCCCCGGTGCTGCTCCAGCAGCGCCTCTTCGCCGACGAAAACGGCAACTTCAACCGCGTAGCACTCCTGAACTTCGTCCAGTCGATTGACAACGACGCGAGCGGTCAGTCCGCAGCCTACTGGAACTTCCTCGAGAAGAGCATCTACGACGCACAGCTCTACGGCAAATACGCTGCCCTGATCCGTGAGTCCGCCCTGATGAACAACATCGAGAAAGAGCAGTATCTCGCTGAGAACAACACGACGTATGACGCTGACTATGTAGTGATTCCGCTGGGTTTTGAACCGGACAGCACCGTTACGGTCTCCGCTTCCGAAATCAAGGAATACTACAACGCCCGCAAAGACAACCTGCGTCAGCCCGCGAACCGTGACATCGAGTATGTCCTCTTCGAAGTGGTTCCTTCGCAGGAAGATATCGACGCGAAGCGTGCTGAGTTTGAAGAACTCTACGAGGGCTTCAAGACAGCCGACAACCTGAAGAACTACATTGCTCTCCACTCCGATGCAAAGTGGGACAATACCTGGTACAGCAAAGCACAGCTCGAAGGCGCTCCTGAGTTTCAGGCAGTTGCTTTCGGTCGCGGCGCCAAGGTGAGCGCTATCCGCGAGGAAGAGGGCTCCTTCTCCGCCGCACGGGTCTCCGCCCGTGGTATGGTTTCCGATTCGGCACACGTTTATTATGCAGCTTTCGCGCTTACCGACGAAGCTGCCGCTGACGAACTGGTTGCCGAGGCCAAGAAGGCCCGGACGATGCCTGAATCTTTCCGTGAACTGGGTTGGCTGACGCAGGAAATTGCAGAGGCCAACGGTCTGAGCGACCTGAACGAGGCCCTTCTGCCGGCATCCGGCAAGGTGGTCAAGGTTCGCAGCATGAGCGCACAGACCCTCTTCGTTCTCTACGTGACCGAGCGTACCCGCCCGGTCGAGAAGGTTCAGCTCGCTACCCTCGTGGGTAACGTCCTGGCGTCCGAGGATACCTACCGTGACTATCTGATGAAGGCTACCGAGGTGGCGGACAAGGCTGCCGGCAAGTATGAGAACTTCGCAGAGGTCTGCCAGGCAGAGAACCTTCCGGTGATTCCGGTTCAGAACGTGCTCGAGAGCACCCGCCGTATCGGCGTCTGCGACAATGCACGTGAACTGGTCCGTTGGGTGTTCGACAAGAAGACCAAAAAGAATTCGGTTTCCGACGTTCTCGTCGTAGACAACAAGTACTACTTTGTGGCCGCCGTTACGGAGGTTCGCAAAGAGGGACAGGTTGAACTGAAAGACGTCGCTGACCAGTTCGAGTATGCCATCCGCGCTGAAAAGAGCCTGAAGAATCTCCAGGCCAAGGTGGCTGAAGAGATCAAAGACTGCGCAACGCTGCAGGATGTGGCCAACCGTTTCAACATGACGGTGAGCCACGGCACGGCGCTCTCCTTCGGTTCCCAGTATCAGGCAAACGGCAAACTGATCGGCGCCCTCACCACTTCCGAGATCGGCAAGATCTGCGGCCCGATCATCACCGAATTCGGTGTGACGGTCTACCAGCTGCTGGGCAAGGAGGTCGGTTCTTACTCGACGGATGCGGACGCGCTGACGTACGCACACCAGAAAGCTGACTATTCGTTGGAGGTCCTTGACCGGGCTATCTCTGAAGAGGCTCAGATCAAAGACTACCGCGCAAGGTTCTTCTAGGAAACCCCTTCCGGGCTGGCAACGGCCCTGGCAGGATGCATCTTTGCGGCCGAGATGGCGGGAGCCATTCCGGCCGCAATTCCTATAATAAGGGCCGTTAAGATCCCGGTGCACAGATGTCCGGCCGACAGGGTGAGCGGGACCAGGCTTCGGCGGAGCGGCAGCGTCAACAGCCAGACCGCCGCGAGTCCCGCGCCGCCGCCCGCCAGCGAAAGGGTGGCCGCCTCGGTCAAGAATTGCAGCGAAATCGTGCCCTGCGTGGCACCCAAGGCCTTCTGGATGCCGATTTCCCGCGTTCGCTCCTTCACCGCCACAAACAAGATGTTGGCGATTCCAAAACCGCCGATCAGTAGTGAAAACAGGCCGATAATCCACCCGATGGTATCAATCAGCGAGAAGAGGTCGCCCATCTCCCGGATAATAAAGGAAAAGCGGTTTAACGCGAAATTATCCGGAGCCGTTGGATCCAGGTGGCGGTACTCCCGCAGCAGGGTTCGAATCTCCGCGTCGAGCGCCTCCTCGCTGACGCCCGGTTTGGGTTGGATGGTGATGGTGGAGCGTCCCTCTGACGCCCCGAACAGCGTCCTCGCCGCCTCTCCCGGGATAACCACCGATTCATCGATATCGGCCAGACTCACCGCATTGATTCCGCTGCGCGCAAAGGTTCCGATGATATCGAACCGCCGCCCGTCAATCGAAACGCTCTTCTCTCCCGGGTGGGTGTCGGCATAACCCGCGCCGACCAGTGCCACCGCTCTGCCGCTGGAGAGTTCGGCGGCGGAAAACGTTCGTCCCTGCGCAATTGGGTTATGCACAGCGAGTTGCCAATTTCCCCACACCCCTAGTATGAGGTCCCTGTTAGAACATTGGGTATAGCCTATGAGGTCGATATGAGTTCCATTTTCCGCGAGAAAACGGTATTCTTCGCGCGTGACGGGTGGCCGGCCCAGATAGTCCCACCAGCGCAAGCCGCCCTCTTCGTCGAAGTCCGGCTCCAGGGGTATCTGTTCCACCAGCACCAGGTCTCCGCCGAAGTCGGCAAAGCCGTCGTTCATGGTTTGATGCACCGAATCCACCAGGGTCAGTGCCGCCACGGTAGAGAAGATACCGATGGCGATTCCGGATAGGGACAGGCCCGTCCGGAAACGGTCGCTCCGAAACTGGCTGAGGGCCAGTGCGAAGCTTTCGCCGACACTCCTTGCGAGAGCGCCGGCCCAAATCCAAAATCCCTTCATGTCCGTCTACTGCAGTCCGATTCTTTTCTTGAGTTCTCTGATCAGGTCGAAGGCGTTCAACGGCGACATGGCGTTGAGGTCCGCCTCTTTGAGTTCTTTTTTGATATCCAGCAACAACGGATCGTCGAGCTGGTACAGGGAGAGTTGCATCGGCTTGGCAGCAGGGTGCTTTTTGGTGCGGCGCGAGGTGCCGTTCTGGGCCTCCGCGGCGTTTTCGAGCTCCTTCAGTTTGCGTTCCGCCGCCGCTACGACCGCCTGCGGCATGCCGGCGAGCCGGGCGACATGGATACCGAAACTGTGGGAGACGCCTCCTTCGCAAAGTTTGCGGAGGAAGATCACCTTGCCGTCGATCTCCTTGACCGAAATATGGAAGTTATGAACCCGTCTGTACAGGTTCTCGAGTTCGTTAAGTTCGTGGTAGTGAGTGGCAAACAGCGTCTTGGGGCGCTGTGCCGTCGGGGTGTTGTCGCCATGGAGATACTCCACGATTCCCCAGGCGATGGACATGCCGTCGAAGGTGCTCGTGCCGCGTCCGATCTCATCGAGCAGAATCAGCGAGCGGGGCGAGAGGTTGTTCAGGATGGTGGCCGTCTCGAGCATCTCCACCATGAAGGTGGATTCTCCGCGCGAAATGTTATCGGAGGCCCCGACCCGCGTGAAAATCTTGTCTACCAGACCAATCCGGGCAGCCCGCGCCGGCACGAAACAACCAATCTGCGCGAGCAGCACAATCAGCGCGCTCTGACGCAGGAAGGCCGATTTACCCGCCATGTTGGGTCCGGTCAGGATGATGATCTGGCGGTCTTCGTTGTTGAGGTAGAGGTTGTTGGCGATATACTGCTCGCCCGGCGGCATGAGGGTTTCAATCACGGGATGGCGCCCGTCGGTAATCTCGAGCGCAAGCGAGTCGTTTACCTCTGGGCGGCAATAGTTGTTGGTCTGCGCGAGGTCGGCAAATGAGGAGAGGCAGTCAAGTTGCGCCACCACGGCCGAATCCTCCTGCAGCATCGGAATCAACTCCTGGATATGGCGCACCACATCCGCGTAGAGCGATGCCTCCAGCTGAAGAATCCGCTCCTCCGCGCCGGTGATTTTCTCTTCGTACCGCTTGAGTTCCTCAGTGATATAGCGTTCCGCACCGACCAGGGTCTGCTTGCGGATCCACTCGGCCGGCACGCGGTCCTTGAAAGTATTGCGGACCTCCAGATAATAGCCGAAAACGTTGTTGAACCCGATGCGGAGCGACCCGATTCCGGTGCGCTCTTTCTCGGTTTCCTGTATCTGCAGCAGGATGGCCTTGCCGTCCGTGCGGATGCGGCGCAGTTCATCCAGTTCGGCCGATACCCCTTCTGCAATCACCTCACCCTTACCGATTTGCGCTGCGGCTTCGGGCAGGATGGAGGAGGTAATCAGGCGGAACAGATCGTCGCACGCATCCAGTTTTGCGGTGCGCGCAGCGAGCGGCGTTTCGGCGAGCAGTTGCTTCACCGTCCCGATCGCGCTGAGTCCGCGGGCCAGCTGCAGGGCTTCGCGCGGGGCGATCCGGCCGGCTGCGGCCTTGGAGATGATGCGCTCCATATCCCCGATCTCCCCGATCTTGTCGCGCACCGCCTCCAGCACCTCCGGCTGGGCCAGAAAGGCCGATACGGCATCGTAGCGCTGTTCGATCTTCGCGCGGTCCTTGAGCGGCATGGCGAGCCACTGGCGGAGCAGGCGGGCACCCATCGGCGAACAGCAGCGGTCAATCACCTGCAGCAGCGAAACGCCGTCCGGGCCGCCCAGCGGGGTGAATAATTCGAGGTTGCGGACCGTAAAGCGGTCCATCCAGACAAAGTCGTTTTCATCAATCCGGCCGATCGAACGAATGTGGCCGAGCTCGGTGTGGCAGGTCATCTCCATATAGAAGAGTTCCGCGCCCGCGGCCGTGATGCCGAGCGGCAGGTCCTCGATGCCGAAGCCCTTCAGGTTTTCCGTGCCGAACCGCTCCAGCAGCTTGCGGCGGCAGGATTCCGGCACGAAGGCCCACTCATCCATCGTGGTCACGTAGGCCTTGGTGTTGAAACGGCGGCGGAAACCCTCCAGGAAGCTGCGCTCCACCAGGATCTCCTTGGGGGCGAAGTCGCCCAGCAGCACTTCGATATAATCGAGCGAACCCTGCGCCACGCGAAAGGTTCCGGTAGAGATGTCGAGAAACGCGACACCCGCCGCGCCCCGGCCGTCGCTGCGGCTGCTTTCGTCGAAAGCCACGGCCGCCAGGAAGTTGTTCTCCTTTTGGCAGAGCAGGTTATCGTTGTAGGCAACACCCGGGGTCACGAGTTCCGTCACCCCGCGCTTCACCAGTTTTTTGGTCAGTTTGGGATCTTCCAGCTGGTCGCAGACCGCCACCTTGAAACCGGCCTGCACGAGTTTGGGCAGGTAGTTGTCGATGGCGTGATAGGGAATGCCCGCCAGCGGGGTGTAGGTGCCGGCGCCGCTCGCGCGCCGCGTCAGCACGATGCCGAGCGTCTTGCTCACCGTCACAGCGTCCTCCCCGAAGGTCTCATAGAAATCGCCGACACGATAAAGCAGCAGTGTGTCAGGGTATTGCTCCTTGACGGCATTCCACTGGGCGATGAGTGGCGACTCTTTTGTTTTTTTCTCGGCCATACTGCTGCAAAAGTACCAAATTTTCTCTACATTTGTAGGACTTAATACAACGTACCATGTTCAAGAAATTCGCATTTGTATCGGCAGTGCTCGCTATGCTGCTCGTTTGTCTCCCCGCATCCGCCAAACCCAAGAGAGATAAAAAGATCACGAAGTTTGACGCGGAAGTAACCCGGATCATCAAAGATCAGGCGCTGATCGGCGCCAACGTGATCGTGATTCGCGACGGCAAGGTGGTTTACACCCGCTCGGAAGGCCTGGCCAACCAGAAGCGCGAAACGCAGATGACGGCAGACCATATCCTCCGCCTGGGCGCCAACGGCCGAATTTTCCCCGTTATCGCAACCCTGCAACTCGTGGAGCAGAACCTGATCAGCCTGACCGCAGATGCGTCAGATTATCTGGGATTCCAATTGCGCAACCCGCGCTATCCGGACCTCCCCATCACCGTCAAGATGCTGCTGACCAACACTTCCACGGTGAGTGACTCCAACGAATTCACCTCTATCAACTACATCAACCCGGACAAGAATCCCGATTATGCGAATGCATATCGTCCTACCGGCAAACCGGGCGTGGCTTATTTTACTTCGGCCCGCAACGCTTCCCTGCTCTCGGCCATCGTTGAACGCGTCTCCGGCATGCGTTTCGATGAATACCTGAAGGCCAATCTCTTTGACCCGATGGGAATGGACAGCGCCTGCTACGATGTGACGGGTATCGACAGAGACCGCTTCATCGGCGGTTACAACTGGTCCGAGTCCGAGAACCGCTACCTGGCGAATGTCACCAATATCTACAAGAAGCTGGATTTCTCCAATTACGTGCTCGGCGAAAGCTCGATCCTGCTCACCGGCCTCCCGGGCCTGGGCATGTCCACCAACGATTTTGCCAAGGTGATCGCTGCGCTGATGAACGGCGGTGTCTGCCCGTTCAACCAGGTGCGCATCCTCAGCGCGGAAAGCGTCCAGCAGATGCTCCGCCTGCAGGTCAACAAGAAACGCTCCGGTATGTTCATCGGTACCAACTCCACGGATGTTGAGGGGTATACGGTTTATCTGGGTACGGGCGTGACCTACGGTCTCTCCTGTGTCTATGCCTTCAACCTGACGGACAACATCGCGGTCATCGGTTCCTGCACCGGCGGTCACGATCCGGCAGCGCCCAAGGGTCGCAATACCTTCAACCGCGACCTCCGCAAGGCGTTCGTGACGATTTTTGCCGAATAGGCATCCGTCGCGCATGGATGTCCGCCCCAAAAAAGCCCTGGGCCAACACTTTCTGACCGACCAGGCCATCGCCCGCGCCATCGTAGATTCGCTCTCGCCGGCGCCGCGCATCCTGGAGGTGGGCCCCGGCATGGGCGTCCTGACGCAATATCTTCTCGCCAGAACGGCGCCGGCGGCTTCGGGTTGTGACCTTCGCTCGGACGAAAAAGTCCTCGCTACGGTCACAAGCCCTTCGCCTGCCGCATCCGGGCAGACCTCGGCCTCGGGCGTCTCGCTTCGCTCGGACAAAAAAGTCCTCGCTTCGCAAGCGCCACTCGGCTCATCCGGGCAGCCCGGACAACTCAAAGTCGTCGAAATCGATGGAGAGTCGGTGCAATACCTGCTGGCGCATTATCCTGCGTTGGGGCCGGGACTGCTCGAGGCGGACTTCTTGAAACTACCTCTGGATAAGGTCTATGCGGAACCGTTTTCCATCATCGGAAACTTCCCGTACAATATTTCGTCGCAAATTTTCTTCCATATCCTCGACTACCGGGAGCTCGTCCCTGAGGTGGTTTGCATGATTCAGAAGGAGGTCGCCGAACGACTGGCGGCCGGTCCCGGAAGTAAGACTTATGGCATCCTCTCCGTGCTGCTGCAGATGTGGTACGACATCGAATACCGCTTCACGGTGGGCGAGGGGGCCTTTGTGCCGCCGCCCAAGGTCAAATCGGCGGTCATCCGCCTGATGCGCAACGCCCGCACCGACGCCGGCTGCGACGAAGCGCTGCTGCGCCGCATCGTCAAGGCCACCTTCGGTCAGCGACGCAAGACCATCCGCAACGGCCTGCGCAGCATTGGTATCTTCGCCGCCTCTTCCCCGGAGGCCGCCGGTTCCGACTCGACATCAGAACCCGCGCTTCCCTTCCTCGATTCCCGTCCCGAACAACTCTCCGTGGAAGACTTCATCACCCTCACCCGCGCCATCTCTACACAGAAATAGAGCAATCTCCTGATAAACGCACTAGAACGTAAACCATAACACGATGAAAAAGAGTCTCTATACAATCCTGATGCTCCTTTTTATAACAGCAGGCCTCTTAAACGCACAAATTATGAAAGAACCCTCTGCTCAGGGGCAGATCAAAGACTTGTTGTTAAAGACGAATGTGAAAGAATCCTGTGTTAAAATCAAAGATCTTCTGGTTTTTGTCGATCCAATCAGGGATAATATAAGATATTATAACTTTACGAAACCGGGCACGCAGGACACTATAACGGTAATGGGCTTGAATAACATCTTTTGTATCAGCTCCAACGTGAGGATTCCGATGATGAACGAATACACTTCCCAGAAAACAGAAACCAATGACGGCAGCTCCCTTTATATGGTTTTGCTTAATGGAAAACGAGCTCGACTTGAGGCCGGAGAGTGTGCAAAGATTATCCTGACGCATTTTAGCCTGGCGGAACTCTCGAACGAACCCGCGGAGGACGAAGCGGCAAACAATAATCTCATTCTTTCGTCGGAACAGCGTTTCTTGAATTGGCAATATGTGGACCTATTGAAGCGACAAAACACCCTGTTGTCAGAAAGAACCACCGCAATTTGTTTATCATTAGGCGGCTCTTTTTTAGTCGGGATAGCCTCCTCGCTGCAAAACACAGGGGCCTCCAGCGATTTGGTCAATGTTTTTGGCTATACGGGGGCTGTAATGGGTTTGGTTGGTGGTGTTTGGATGCTCGTCAATGAGTTTCAACTGATACAAAGCCGCAAGAAGATTAACAATCATTTGATTCTCCGCTACGGCCCAGACGGCGTCGCTCTGCAGTTTTAAGGGCTTGGCGGCTAACCCGCTGAGTGATAGTAAAATACTGAAAGCACTGGTATCCATTTTGGGTACCTGTGCTTTGCGTTATTAGTTGAGTATCAATAGATTAGCTGCCAAACCCTTTTAGAGAAGCGCGACGATCCGTTCGAGATAACGGGCGTCGACCTCATCGAAGGTGGCCAGATGTTCGCTGTCGATGTCCAGGACGGCGATGACGCGTTCTTCGTGGAAGACCGGTACAACAATCTCGCTGCGGGAGGCGGCGCTGCAGGCAATGTGGCCGGGGAAGGCCTCGACGTCGGGAACGACCACCGTGCGGCGCTCTTTCCAGGCAGTGCCGCAGACGCCCCGCCCATAAGCAATGCGCGTACAGGCCACCGGCCCCTGGAACGGCCCGAGCAAGAGCTCTTCGTGGGGTTCGTGTTCGCGGTCGCAGGCTTTTTCGCCGGCAGCCGCCGGAACCACCCGGTAAAACCCGGTCCACCAGAACCCGAACGTGGTGTGAATCAATGCGGCGAGATTGGCCATGCGGGCCACCGGATCGCTTTCGCCTGCGAGCAGCGCAGCTGCCTGCGGAAGCAGCGCTTCATATTGTTCTTGCTTGGTACTCATGGAAATACGCGTTTTGACACCCAAAAGTACAAAAAAAGAGGTTCGCGCACAACGCGCATGCGGAAAGAGTGCGTGTATGTGAAGAACGTACAAATGTTTTGCTTAAATTTGTCGCATCTGAATAATTAGAACCTAACCTAATTGCTTATGAAGAAAGTTTTAATCTTTGTCATGATGCTGCTCTCCTGTGGCGCATTGTTGGCACAAAACCGGGTAACCGGCAAGGTTGTTTCTTCGGAGGATGGGGAGCCGATTCCGTTTGCCAGCGTTGTGGTAAAGGGAACCATGAAAGGCATCGCATCCAACGCCGACGGAAACTACGTCCTTGACGGCGTGCCCAAAGATGCAATTCTTGTCTTCTCCTCCGTGGGCTTCAAAGATTACGAAGTCGCGGTGGGTGGACAGAGCGTCATCAATGCGGCTCTCCAGCCGGATGCGAACATGCTGGAAGAGACCGTGGTCGTAGCGTACGGTTCCGCCAAGAAGATCAGTTCCGTGGTCGGTGCCGCTACGCTGGTCAAATCGGATGCCTTTACCAAGATTCCTGCCGCAAGTGCCGGTGACGCCCTCCAGGGTAAGGTCGCCGGTCTGCAGGTTTACACCAGTTCCGGTGAGCCGAGCGCAACGGTTTCCATGCGTCTGCGCGGTGTGAACTCCATCAACGCATCCAACACTCCGCTCTTTATCCTCGATGGAACCCCGGTGGATGTGGCCATCTTCACGGCCCTCAACCCGAACGATATCGAGAATGTGACGGTCATGAAGGACGCATCCTCCACCGCCATCTATGGTTCGCGTGCAGCCAACGGCGTGGTTTACATCACCACCAAGAAGGGTACCGGCGAGAAACCGACCGTCACGGTCAGCGGATCCTACGGTATTTCCAACCTGGCTCAGTTCCCGATGGAGCTGATGAGCGCAGCCGAGTGGTTTGAATTCCGCGAACTGGCGGATCCGAGCCTAAAGACGAACACCCAGTTCCAGGATCTCAAGAAGTTCCGTCTGGACAACAACATCAGTACCGACTGGCGCAAGTGGATCCTCAACGAGAACGCTCCCACCTGGAAGGCCGACCTCAGTGTCTCGGGCCGCAGCCAGATGAGTGACTATTACATCTCGCTGGGCGCTTTCAGCCGCGAAGGTATCGAGCCGTTCTCCGACATGGACCGCTACTCCGTCCGTTCGAACGTCAACAGCAAGATTTCCAACTGGTTGAAGATCGGTATCAACCTCAACCTGACCTACCAGAGCCACCACACGGCCGGCTACTCCACCACCAGCACGGGTTACTACAACCCGATGAACATCGTGGCCTGGGGCCTTCCGTACGCTACTCCGTATGAGATCATCACCGACCCTGCGGGCAACTTCGTGGGTTATGGCGACGAGCCGGACTACATCACCGACCTGGGTATGTGGAACTACTTCCGCCGCATGGAGGCTCAGCCCACCAAGCGCATCAACGCCCGCATCAACGGCAACCTCTATCAGGAAATAACCCCGATCAAGGGTCTGACCATCCGCACCGTGCAGGCTATTGAAGGAACGGACTACCGCTATACCGGCAAGGTCCTGCCCAACAACATCAGCCTCGCCACCGTGACGGAGGAGTCGTTCGAGCGCTTCTACCGCCTGACCTCCACCAACACCATCGAATACAAGTTCGCGATTGCCGAGAACAACCACTTCGTTGCGCTGGCCGGTCATGAATCCATCTACTCGAATGATGAATACTTCTCCACCTGGACCAACGGCCAGACGGATATCCGCCAGACGAACGTGAACCAGGGTACGCAGGCCAACATTCCTTCCTACACCTTCTCGGAAGTGGCCTACAACTCCTTCTTCTCCCGTCTCTCCTACGACTTTGCTGACAAGTATTTCGTAGATGCAACCTTCCGTGTCGACGGTTCCTCGCTCTTCGGTGTGAACCGCCGTTACGCAAGCTTCTGGTCCCTCGGTGCCATGTGGAACATGAAGAAAGAGGCCTTCCTGCAGGGCGTCGAATGGGTCGACAACCTCCAGCTGAAGGCATCCTACGGTACCACCGGTAACTCGGGTATCAGCAACTATCTCTCTTACGGTCTGACCAGCTCCGGCCGTCTCTACGACGGATCCACCTCCTGGTATATCGCTTCGCTGAGCAACCCGAACCTCACCTGGGAAACCCTGGTGGCGTTCAACGCCGGTGTCAACGGTCGCCTCTGGAACACCCTGAATTTCAACATCGAGTTCTACAACAAGAAGACGAAAGACATGTTGATGTACATTCCGTACTCCTATATCTCCGGTTTCTCCGGCGGTTGGGGTAACGTGGGTTCCATGCGCAACCGCGGTCTCGACCTCGAGTTGAAGTATGATGTGGTTCACACGAAAGACCTCTACGTAGGCCTCGGCTTCAATATGAACTACAACAAGAACGTCATTACCGAACTGTACGACGGCCGCGATGAGTTCGTGGACGGCAGCTCGGGACTGAAGTTCCAGGTTAACCACGCTTACGGTGAGTTCTTCCTGGTGGACTTCGCCGGTGTTGACCCTGCGAACGGTAAATCCCTCTGGCGCAATGCCGACGGTACGCTGACCAGCAGCTACAGTGAAAGCAACGCCGTCTTCCTGGGCAAGAACCGTTTCGCTCCCTGGTCGGGCGGTGCTTCCATCGATGCAAGCTGGAAGGGTCTCTCCTTCAACGCCACCTTCTCCGGCGTGCTCGGCAAATACATGGAGAACTACGACCGCTACTTCGTAGAGAACCCGGCATTTGCTGACGAGTCCAACATGACCAAACGCATGCTGAACATCTGGACCACCCCGGGCCAGATCACCGATATCCCGAAGGCCAGCGAGCCGGTGAAGCACGACAGTCGCTTTATCGACAACGCATCCTTCGTACGTATGAAGAACATCCAGCTTTCCTATGAATTCCCCAAGGCACTGCTGCAGAAGACGGGTTTCGTGGGCGGAGCAAAAGTCTATGTATCGGGACGTAACCTGTTGACTTTCACGAAGTACACGGGTTGGGATCCTGAGGTCGACGCCATTACGGCTATGGGTAACTATCCGAACACGAAACAGGTTGTTTTCGGTGTCGAGCTGACTTTCTAATCAAGGAGGATTCAATATGAAAAAGATATTATTCAGTCTTTGCTCTCTGGCAATGATTTTCGTGTCGGCCTGCAACCTTGATCTTGCGCCGACCAGCTCCATCTCCACGTCGGAGGCGCTCCGTTCGATGGACGACGCGCAGAAGCTTCGCCGGGATATCTACATCACGATGCGGAGCAGCCTGACCTCCGGTGCCCCGGTCTACCTGCTGGAACTGATGGCAGACTCCTTCCACGGCTCCATCACCTACGGTAACCGCAACGGTGAATACTACAAATGGGAAATGCGCTCCACCTTCGGTAACGTAGAGTCCCTCTGGGAGAGCGCTTACTACCTGGTGATGCTCGCCAACTTCCTGGAGGAGGGTATCCCCGCACTGAAGGAAACCGCCACCACGGCAGAGCAGGCACAGTATGACGTGATTCTGGGCGAGTGCGCCTTTGCCAAGGCCTATTCGATGTTCAAGCTGACCCAGCTCTTCTGCAAGAATTACTCGACCGCAACGGCAACCGACTTCGGGCTGATGCTGTCCGACAAGACCTTCACCACGCCGAGCCAGCAGGCCACCTATCCGGGCCGCAGCACGCTGGCTGAGACCTACACCTATATCGAGACCAACCTTTCCAAGGCAGAAACCCTTCTGGCAGGCGTTGCCGGTGCAGAGGGTTCGATCTACATCACGATCGACGCCGTGAAGGCACTCGAGGCTCGTGTGGCTCTGACCAAGGGTGAGTACGGAAAGGCCGCCGGTCTGGCAGCCGCTCTCGTAGATGCCGGCAAATACCCGCTGCTCGAAACCCAGGCCGAATTCACCGACCTCTGGACCAACGACAGCGGCAAGGAGTGCATCACCCAGTTCTGGGCAAGCATCCTTTCCACGGGCAACACCAACGACTATGGCTATGTCCAGTACACCGGTGGTATCTATGCGCCGAACTACATCCCTGAAAAATGGATCATCGACGCTTACGATGCCGCCGACCTGCGTTTCACGACCTGGTTCCGCAACACCCCGGTCAACCTGGGCAACTTCTCAGGCACGGTCTATCTGTGCTTCAAGTTCCCCGGCAACCCGGAACTGATGTCTTCTACCGGAACCTCCACCTATATGCAGAAGGTCAAACCGTTCCGTATCGCGGAGCAGTATCTGATTGCTGCCGAGGGTTATGCAATGGACAACCAGCCGGTGCTGGCTAACAACTACCTGAACGCACTCCGCGCTAAACGTATTCCGGGCTGGGTTAACCAAAGCTATTCCGGCGACGAGCTGATGAATCAGATCAAGAAGGAGCGCGCTCGTGAGTTCTTCGGCGAGGGTTTCCGTTTCACGGACCTCAAGCGCTGGAACCAGGGTATGACCCGCAGCGAGGCACAGGACAAGAACCTGGTAATCGATGCGAACAGCACCTATACGGAACTTCTCTCCCGCGAGGCTGGCGACCCGTTCTTCGTATGGCCCATCCCGCAGGCTGAGATTGATGCCAACCCGCAGATTCGAGGCCAACAGAATCCCGGTTATTAACAGAAAAAACAGATCGATATGAAAAAGATACTTTCAACGATATCCGTTTTGATGCTCGCTCTGTTCGCATTTAATGCCTGCGAACAGCCTACCTTCATCTATGAGCCGGAGAACGAGTGTCTGACCTTCAGCGCCAACAGCGGAAACTGGCTCCATTCGGACGATCCGGTTGTTGAGATTTCGGTTGAGCTCACGCGCGGCGTGGTGACCACGGACCTTTCCGTTCCCCTGACGCTCGCCGGCGACAATATCTTCTCGCTGACGACCGCTTCTCCGGTTCACTTCGCCAGCGGCGAGGCCACCAAGGTGATCCAGATCGGCTACGACGCAACACAGGCTGTGGCCGGTGAATCCTATACCTTCACCCTCTCGTTCGATGCAGCCAAGGCTTCCCCTTCCGGCTGGAACGAATTCAAGGGTACCCTGACCATGCCGGGCGGCAACACCTCCGAATACGAGGATTACGCTACGGTGGAATTCTACCAGGGTAAGGTCAATTCCTGCGTCCGTCTGGAACAGGAACTTCACTCTACGCTGCAGGTTTCCAAGCTGGATCCGAACAAGTACCGCATCAAGAATGCGATGAACTCGTACATTGATCTTGACTTTACGATTGATTCGGACGGAAAGGTCTATCTCTCCAACGAGACGACCCTGTGCCCGTTCGACAACGAACAGTACATCAAGATCCCGAGCTCCATCGAATATGAAGGCGAAACCATTACCTTCTGGATCGACCCGAATCCGAAGTACAACAAGATTGACGCATACCCCGGCACAGGCGCACACCTGATGGATATGACCTCCGAGGGCGGCACCTCCATTACCTGGTATGTGTGGATGGAGACCAAGTCGAAGGGCATCCTCACCTTCTCGCCGGACGATGACGGCTGGTGGCGTATGTACTACGACGTGGTCAACACGAGCCCGAAACCGGACCCGGATCTCGATTTCGACCGCCTGGGTAAGGTCGAGTTCTATCAGGGTAAGATCAACAGTTGTGTCACCTCCGAGGCTGTGCTCCACTCCCTGTTGCTGGTCAACAAGTATGAGCCCAACACCTATCGCATCAAGAATGCGATGAACTCGGGTATTGACCTCGACTTCACGATCGATGTGGAAGAAAAAGTTCACCTGAGCAACGCGACCACCCTGTGCCCGTTCGATAACGAACAGTACATCAAGATTCCGAGCACCGTTCTCTACGAGGGTGAGCCCATCACCTTCTGGATCGATCCGAATCCGAAGTACAACAAGATTGACGCATATCCTGGCACGGGTGCGCACCTGATGGATATGACCTCCGAAGGCGGTACCTCTATTACCTGGTATGTCTGGATGGAGACCGCATCCAAGGGCATCCTGCTGTTCACCCCGGACGACGACGGCTGGTGGCGTATGTACTACGACGTAACCGAAGTCTATCTCTAATATTTTGAAAGCACCGTCCCGGTTGGAAACGGCCGGGACGGGTTGCTTTTTCTTTTACCGATGAACGCTCGTCTGCTTGTTTTTTGGATCGTTGCCGCACTCTGTTTTTCCGCCTGTGGAAAACCGGACGACGGCCCCCGTCACCTGACACCGGAAGAAATCGAGTATTACAAGTCGCTGCAGGTGCAGCAGACGGTGGATGTCAGCAAGTATGTGGAGTTCCGAAAGGGAGACTGCCCGGTCATCCTGACCGTGCCGCACGGCGGAACGCTGCTGGATCCGTCGCTGACACAGCGCACCTACAGTAACTGCCCGGACCCGGATTTTGCCACGGATTTGGACTACAACACGCGCGAACTGGCGGACGAGATCGACGCGGCCTACTATGCCCAAACGGGTCATCATCCCTACATGGCCATCGCCATCATCAAGCGCAACCACATTGATTTCAACCGGAAACGGGAGTGGGCGGTGCCCCGGGGCGACGAAAACCTGGGCAAGATCTACGACGCCTACCACGCCTTTGTCGCGCAATCCCGCGCGGAGGTGGCCGCCGTGTATGGATCCGGCCTGCTGCTGGATATCCACGGGCAGAGTCATTCCCAGCATATCGAACTGGGCTACCTGCTGACCCCCTCGGTGCTGGACAAGTCCGACGCTACGCTCGATTCCGGCAACTACGCCTCCTCCTCCAGCATTCCCCACTTGGCGCGCACCAACAAGGGCGGCCTGAGTTTCTCGCAGGTGCTGCGGGGAACCGATTCCTTCGGCGGATTCCTCTATCGGAACGGGCTGGAATGCGTTCCGCGGCCCGGCTATCTTTCGCCCGGCAACAACCCTTATTTCTATGGCGGCTACACGACCCGCACCTATGGCTCGTACAGTGGGGGTACGGTGGATGCCATCCAGTGTGAGTTCCGCTACTCCTATCGCGACACACAGTCGGAGCGCCTTCGCGCCGCCGCTGCTTTTGCCAAATCGATTGCAGAATTTCTCGCCAAGCACAAATAGTTTTTGCTACCTTTGCCCTAGACATATATAATAGTGGAGGTAGCTATGTGCAGAATGAATTTTCTGGTGCTCGGGGCCACCTTTCTGGTGAGCTCCGTTTTTATGTTCTGGAATCTCGAGAACTGCTTTGACCCGTACGACGATCCGCTGACGCGGGACGAAGAGTTTACGCCCGGCGGCGCGCGCCACTGGACGTGGAAGAAACTGGAGAGAAAACTGACCGGAGTGGCCAAAGTGATACTGGCCGCCCGGGACACCTATGGCGATTATCCGGCGCTGGTCGGATTATGCGAAGTGGAAAACGCCACCGTCGTCCGGCGGCTGGCTTCGCACAAACTGCTGGAGCCGCTGGCGTACGACTGGATTCATCGGGATTCGCCCGACGGCCGCGGAATCGACGTGGCGCTGCTCTTCCGGCGAGATAAGTTCCGCCCGCTGGTGGTGCGCGCCGTGCCGGTGCCCACCGACCCGCCCACCCGGGATATCCTCTATGTCAAAGGAATATTGGAGGGCGACACCGTCCATGTCCTGGTGAATCACTGGCCGTCGAAGCTGGGCGGCAGGGCGGGGGGCGGCCGCCGTGAGGCGGCGGCCGCGGCGCTTCGCGCCTGCGTCGATTCCATCGACGCCCCCGCCCGCCAGGCGATCCTCATCTGCGGGGACTTCAACGCGACGCCCTCGGAGATCAACATAAACATCCCCGGTGTAGAGAACCTGGCGGCACCGCTGACGGCTGCCGGCGAGGGCTCCCTCAAATACCGCGGCACTTGGGAACTGATTGACCAGTTCTGGGTCCGTCCAGCATGGCTAGTGTCCCCAAAAGAGGGCCCTCTTTTGGGGACACTAGCCGCACCTCGCATGGAGGTCTTCCGGCTGCCGTTCCTGCTGGAGCCGGACACGGGCTACACCGGCGAGCGGCCCCGCCGCACCTGGTCCGGGCCCCACTACAAGGGCGGGCTCAGCGATCACCTTCCCGTCGTCCTCCTGCTCTGACGCCCCGCTCGCAAAACCGCGCAGACCTTTCCTGAAAATCACTATCTTTGTAACAGAAAATCCTCACCTATGAAACAATACCTCGACTTGCTCCGTTATATCCGTGAAAACGGCTCTTTCAAGGAAGACCGCACGGGAACGGGGACGCAGAGCGTGTTCGGCTACCAGATGCGCTTCAATCTGGCCGACGGATTTCCGCTGCTGACCACCAAGAAGGTCCACCTGAAATCCATCATCTACGAACTCCTCTGGTTCATCGCCGGCGACACCAACATCAAGTATCTCAAAGACCACGGCGTCTCCATCTGGGACGAATGGGCCGATGAGAACGGCGACCTGGGCCCGGTGTACGGCCACCAGTGGCGCAGCTTTCCCGCTCCGGACGGCGGAAAGGTGGACCAGCTCAAGAATGTGGTGGAGCAGCTGAAGAAGAATCCCGACAGCCGCCGCCACATCGTCTGCGCCTGGAATCCGGGTGAGGTGGACCAGATGGCCCTGCCGCCCTGCCACGCGCTTTTCCAGTTCTATGTGGCGGACGGCAAACTCTCCTGCCAGCTCTACCAGCGGAGTGCCGACGTCTTCCTGGGGGTGCCCTTCAACATCGCCTCCTACGCGCTGCTGACCATGATGATCGCGCAGGTCTGTGGCTACGAGCCGGGCGACTTCGTTCACACCTTCGGCGATGTCCACATCTACAGGAACCACTTCGAGCAGGTGGCGCTTCAGCTCTCCCGTGAGCCGCGCGCCCTTCCCACGATGCGCCTCAATCCGGAGCGCAAGGACCTGTTCGAATTCCAATACGAAGATTTTACCCTGGAGGGCTACGATCCCTGGCCCGCCATCAAAGCACCGGTTGCCGTATGAAACCCCTCAATATGATCCTCGCCGCCGCCGAAAACAACGCCATCGGGCGCAAGGGCGGCATTCCGTGGCATATCCGCGAAGATTTTCTCTACTTCAAGCGCACCACCCTGGGCCACACCGTGATCATGGGCTACATGACGTGGGTGTCGTTGGGCAGCAAGCCGCTTCCGGGCCGCAAGAATTATGTGATCAGCATCCCCGAGATGATGGCCGGCAAAGAGCCGGAAAACCCCACCGATCCGGCCAAAACCGGCAAGCCGTGGGCGCCCGGAACCGAGGTGCGGTTCTTCCCGAGCCTCGAGGAGGCCATCGCTGCCGCGCAGGACGATCCTTTCATTATCGGCGGAGGCTACACCTATCGCCAGGCCCTGCCGATGGCCACCCGCATCTACCTGACCCGCATCCATACGGTGATCCCCGATGCGGATACCTTCTTCCCGGAACTTCCGGTCGATGAGTGGCGCTGCTCCCGCGTAGGCGAGATGCTCCACGACGACGAAACCAACTTTGACTTTGAATTCCTGATTTATGACAGAATCCGATAGAAGCAGCTTCGGGAGCCGGTTCGGCGTGATTGTCGCCATGGTGGGCTCCGCAGTGGGATTGGGCAACATCTGGCGCTTCCCCTACATGGTGGGCGAAAACGGCGGTGCCGCCTTCATCCTGATTTACCTGGCCTTTTCCTTCCTGATCAGTCTCCCGGTGTTCTGTGCGGAGTTTGTGATCGGCCGCCGCGGCCGCTCCAACGCCGTAGGCGCCTTCCGCAAGCTGGCCCCGGGCTCCAAATGGTATCTGGGTGGCTTTCTGAGCATTATCGCGGTATTCCTGATCCTGTCGTTCTACAGCGTGGTCGGCGGATGGGGCATCAAATATCTGGTGGATTCCGTGGCGCTGAAGTTCTCCGCGGGTGCCGCCGGCACTGATTTCGGGGCCTCCTTCGCCGCCTTCTCCACGGGTAAGGTCGCGCCGCTCGTCTATATGCTGATCTTTGTGCTGGTCACCGCCGCGGTGGTGGTGCTGGGCGTACAGAAGGGCATCGAGCGCTTCTCCAAGTGGATGATGCCGCTGCTCTTCGTGCTGATTCTGGTGCTGGTGGTGCGTTCCGCCTTCCTGCCGGGCGCCGGCGCGGGTTACAGCTATCTCTTCCGCCCCGATTTCTCCAAGATCACCTCGGAAACGCTGATCGCCGCCCTGGGCCAGTCCTTCTTCTCGATGTCGCTGGGTATGGGTGCCATCATCATCTACGGATCGTATGTCAAGCGCAGCGATAACATCCTGAATCACTCACTGATTACGGTTTCGCTGGACACCGTCTTCGCCCTGCTGGCAGCCTGCGCCATCATGCCGGCCGTCTTCTCGTTCGGCGTGCAACCGAATCAGGGCCCGGGCCTGGTCTTCGTCACGCTGCCCTATATCTTCACCAATATGCCGCTGGGTAGCCTGGTGGCGGTGTTCTTCTTCATCTCGCTCCTGCTGGCAGCCGTTTCATCGGCCATTTCGCTGGTTGAGGTGATGGTCAGTTTCCTGATCGAGGAGTGCCGCTGCTCGCGCAAACTGGCGGTGGGTATTTCCATCGCCACGCAAGCCATTTTCGGCACGCTGTGCTCCCTCTCGCTGATGCCCGACAGTCCGTTGAAGGTGGGCGGCCTGACGCTGTTCGACCTCTTCGACAAGATATCGTCGGACTATGTCCTGACCATCGGCGCGCTGCTGATTGTGCTCTTTGTGGGCTGGAAGATTAAGAAGGCCAACTTTATGGATGAGATGACCAGCGGTGGCACGATCCGCATTCCCAAGTGGATTGCGCTCGTTATTTTCTGGATCATCAAGGTCGTGGCGCCGCTCGCAATCCTGACCATCCTGATATTCTCGTAGAGAATAAATCACTATCTTTGCAAGTTGCACTTACAAAGATAAAATTATGGCATTGCGTTGCGGTATCGTCGGCCTTCCCAATGTGGGTAAATCGACTCTGTTCAACTGTATCAGCTCCTCCAAGGCGCAGGCGGCCAATTTCCCGTTCTGCACTATTGAACCCAATGTCGGCTCCACCACGGTGCCCGACGAGCGGTTGAATGTGCTCACCGAGATGTGCCACCCCAAACGCACCATCCCCGCCACGGTGGAAATCGTGGATATCGCGGGTCTGGTGAAGGGCGCGAGCCAGGGGGAGGGCCTCGGCAACCAGTTCCTGGCCAATATTCGCGAGACCGATGCCATCCTGCACGTGCTGCGCTGCTTTGACGATCCGAATGTCACCCATGTGGATGGCAACGTGGATCCGGTGCGCGACAAGGAGGTAATCGATACGGAACTGCAGATCAAAGACCTGGATACCGTCACCAACCGCATAGCCAAGGTGCAGAAGCAGGCCCAGACGGGCGGCGACAAGCAAGCTAAAAAAGCGCTCGACGTGCTGCTCCGCTACAAGGAGGTGCTCGAGCAGGGCCGCAATGCCCGCGAGGTGAGTTTCGATACGCCCGACGAGCGCAAGATCGCGCGCGAATTCTGCCTACTCACCGACAAACCGGTGCTCTATGTCTGCAATGTGGATGAGGCTGCAGCCGCCACGGGTAATGCCTATGTGGAGGCAGTCCGTCAGGCGGTGTCGGGCGAACAGGCGCAGATTCTGGTGATTTCCGCCAAGATCGAATCGGAGATTGCCGAACTGGAAGATCCGGAGGAACGCGCGATGTTCCTCGAGGAGATCGGGCTGAAAGAGTCCGGCGTGGTGCGCCTGATTCAGGCGGCCTATGCGCTGCTCGGGCTGCGGACCTTCTTTACGGCAGGCGCCGACGAATGTCGCGCATGGACCATCCATGTGGGAGACAAGGCACCCCAGGCGGCCGGCGTAATCCACACCGACTTTGAGAAAGGATTCATCCGTGCAGAGGTTATCAAATATGCTGACTTTGTGAAACTTGGTTCCGAATCGGCCTGCCGTGCCGCCGGCAAACTGGGCAGTGAGGGCAAGGAATATGTGGTAGAAGACGGCGACATCATGCACTTCCTTTTCAACGTCTGATATGAAACGAATCCTGATAATCATAGCAATTGGAATGGCGATGCTTACCGGATGTACAGAGAAACAGGCTCCACTCCCGCACCTGAAGCCCGACCGGCAGGCGGGGCTGCTGCCTCTCTTTGAGTCACAACCGATTCAGCGGCCGGAAGTGGTTATCTTGGTGGGCGATGACCTGATTTCGGACGGCCTTTGGTCGGAGATATTTCCCGAACGGGAGATTGCGAACAGGGGCGTTCCCGGAGATTGCGTGGCGGATGTTGCTGTACGGGCGCGGAAGCTGGCGGCTGAGGCGCATCCCGCCAAACTGTTTATCAGCGCGGGGCGGAACGACTTTGAGCGTGTAGCACTGGAAGCGACCGCCGGCCACGCTCATCTGGACTATGAGCCGACCGTGCAGCGCGTTGCGCTCGAGCTCCAGAAGCTCTTCCGAGACCTGCATCGGATTTCCCCGAAAACAGAACTTTACTGGCTTTCGATGTACCAGGTTCCCGCGTTGGATGCGGATAGCTACCCGGCCATGAAGCGGGTCAATAGGGCCGTTGAAGAATATGCGGCCAAGACAGGTTACTACACCTGCATCGATTTGGATAAAGCGCTGAGTCAGGGCATCGAAGAGGGGGAACTCTCCTTCACCGAAGGCCGCTGGCTCAACGGGTTCGGCTATGCAAGGGTGGCGGGATTTATTGCGACTCGGCTCTGCGCGTCGAACGGGATGAGCGCTGCCTTTCCACAATTTACGGAGGCGCAGTATGAGAATGTGCGCAACTGGTACGGCTCACGCGGTCCGGGTGAAGGTAGCCGTGTTTCCGGATACTACCTGGACAGGCTTTCCCAATTCCAGGCTTTACCGCGAGGACGCGGCGGAGTGGTGCTCTTCGGCGACAGCCTGATTGATTTTGGGCGTTGGGAAGACATTCTTCCCGGATACCCCATTCATCCCAGAGGCATCGCTGGCGACCAGTTGGCCGGCTATACGGCTCGCGTTGAGGAGGTTGCGTCGCAAAATCCTTTTGCAGTTGTTTTGCTGGGCGGTTGTAATAATCTGGTTAAATCACCAGGTTTGTCACCTGAAGCGGTGTGGAAAGATTATCAGACTCTGCTTTCCACCATTCGGAAAACGATGCCGGAGACGAAATTGATCGTGGTAGGCATTCTTCCGCTAAGTCCAAAGGATATTACTGAATATGAGGGATTTAACGAGCGCGCTGTCGCAATCAATACGTATCTCGCCAATCCGGCAAACCAGAAGAAATACAACTACCGATACATGGACCTGGCGGCCCGGTTGAGTGACGAAAATGGCGATTTGAGTGACGAATTTACCACCGATGGCTGCCATTTGACCTTCGCTGCCTACCGGGTCTGGGTGGACCTCCTGCGGGAGGCGTTGTAATGATAAACGTAACTAAACGCATAGAATATGTACAGAACGCATACCTGCGGCGAATTGAGAGCCGCAAACATCGGGCAGACGGTCACCCTGGCCGGCTGGGTCCAGCGGGTCCGCAAGATGGGTGGCATGACCTTCGTGGATCTTCGCGACCGCTATGGCATCACGCAACTCCGCGTGGATGACGGTTCGGCGGAAGCCGTCCGCGAGGCGGCGGCCAAACTGGGTCGCGAGTTTGTCATCCAGGCCACCGGTCTGGTGGAAGAGCGTGCCAGCAAGAACGCCAAGATTCCGACGGGTGACATCGAGTTGAACCTCACGGGTATCACCATCCTCAACGAATCGGCAACCCCGCCTTTCACCATTGAAGACGAATCAGACGGCGGCGAGGATCTCCGTGCCCGCTACCGCTACCTGGATCTGCGTCGCAATCCGCTGAAGAATGCCCTGATGCTGCGTCACCGCGTGGCGCACGAGGTTCGCAACTATCTCGACAGTAAAAACTTCCTCGAGATTGAGACCCCGTTCCTCATCAAATCCACGCCGGAAGGAGCCCGCGACTTCGTGGTGCCCTCCCGCATGAATCCGGGTCAGTTCTACGCGCTGCCGCAGAGCCCGCAGACCTTCAAGCAGCTGCTGATGGTGGCCGGCTACGACCGCTACTTCCAGATCGTTCGCTGCTTCCGCGACGAGGACCTGCGCGCCGACCGCCAGCCGGAGTTCACTCAGATTGACTGCGAGATGAGTTTTGTGGAGCAGGAGGATGTGCTGAACCTCTTCGAGGGGATGATGCGCCACCTCTTCAAGACCATCCACAACTTCGATATTCCCAATCCGATGCCCCGCATCACCTGGTATGACGCCATGGACAGCTACGGCAGCGACAAGCCGGATATCCGTTTCGGAATGAAGCTGCACGAGCTGACCTCCCTGGTTCAGGGCCACGGTTTCAGCGTCTTCGACGGGGCTGAATATATCGGCGGTATCGCCGTTCCCGGCGCAGCCGAATATACCCGCAAACAGCTGGACGAGCTCACTGAATGGGTCAAACGGCCTCAGGTGGGCGCCAAGGGTTTGGTCTATATCCGTTACAATGCTGACGGCAGTGTCAAATCCTCCGTGGATAAGTTCTATACGCCGGAAGTGCTGCAGCAGGTGGCTGAGGCGGCCGGTGCGCAGAAAGGCGACCTGGTGCTGGTGCTCTGCGGTGCAAAGCGCAAGACCCAGACGCAGTTGGGTGTGCTCCGTATCGAGATGGGCAACCGGCTCGAGCTGCGCAAACCCTTCGATTACGCGCCGCTCTGGGTGGTGGATTTCCCGCTCTTTGAATGGGACGACGAGACCCAGCGCTTCTACGCGATGCACCATCCTTTCACGGCACCCAAACCTGAGCATCTGGACTGGTACTATTCCAACAAAAAAGAGGACCTGGAGCGTGTCTGCGCCAATGCTTACGACTTTGTCCTGAATGGCGTGGAGCTCGGCGGCGGATCCATCCGTATCCACGAGGCCGATGTCCAGAAGCGGATGTTCGAGATTCTGGGCATCTCCGCCGAGGATGCAGAGGCCAAGTTCGGCTTCATCATCAACGCCTTCAAGTTCGGTGCTCCGCCGCACGGTGGCCTGGCCTTCGGTTTCGACCGCGTCTGCGCCCTCTTCGGCGGCCAGGAGACCATCCGCGACTACATCGCATTCCCGAAGAACAATATGGGCCGCGATGTGATGCTCGACGCTCCTTCTGCCATCGACCAGGTCCAGATGGACGAACTCTTCCTCGCCTCCACGGTCGCTAAAGAGTCCTAGGTTCGCCTCCGAGATACTTGCGTCAACTGTCTTTTTATGCCGGGCTCAGACCCGGCATTTTTTTGTCTTTCCGCAGGCTTAATTTATGCATAAATTAACAAGATATTAACAACGAGCCCCAAAAATGCGTATTTTGCGTGGATTTTAGCACAGTTTCCGAATAGGAAATGAAGCGGGAAAATACATACAAAGCGTTAATATTTAGCGCGGTACTTCTTCTCCTGATGCCGGCCTTCCGCTTGATGGCGGAGCCTGCCGGGGAGGTGAGGGTCCCGATTTTCTTCCGTTTCAACAGCGAAACCTACGATCCGACGATCTTCTCCAACGAGGCCTCGATGCGGTCAATTTTCAATCTGATCGACAGTCTCGGCACGGACCACATCAAGGGAATCGATATTACCGGCTTCTCCTCTCCGGAGGGCGTCTACGAATACAACCAGAAGGTCAGTCTCCACCGTGCCCGCAGCGTAGCGAAAATCATTCGCTCACGCTACCAGCATCTCTCCCAGCGTGTGCATGTGGATGGCGGCGGAGAAGCTTGGGCTGAGCTTCGTGCCAGCGTAGCGACCGAAACCAAACTGACCACCGCTTCGCGCGACAAAGTCCTCCGCTTCCTGGATGATACTTCCATCTCCAATGACACCCGTAAATGGCGTCTGATCAATTGGTTGAAGAACGACCCGAACGTGGGTCCGATCTATCCCTACCTGCTCCGCAACCACTATCGCAAGCTGCGCAGCGGTGTGGTGGTCGTGATTCACGAACAGCCGGAAGAGCCCGAACAGCCTGAAAAGCCCGAAACACCCGCAACGCCGGCACTGCAACCCGATACCACAGCCGTCGCCCAGCAGCCGGCAGTGCCGCAGCCCGATACGGCGGCTATCGCGCAGCCGATTCAGCCCACGGACACCGTGGAGCATGCTCCGGCCCTGGATTCCGTGACAAAGGTCGCGCAGCAGGAGCCGCTCAAACAAACGTCTGATCCTACCGCTCGCCGCGCCTTCATCCCGGCCGCCGGCCTGAGCACCAACCTTCCCTACGACATCACCTATGTGCCCGGATATGGCGTCACTTCCATCCCGAGCGTCAGTTTCGAATATTATCCGGCCTCCCGCGGCCGCTGGACCTACGGTGCTGATGTAGAGTGGCCTATGTGGAAACACTGGGACACCCAGCGCTTCATGCAGATCAACAACATCACGCTCTGGACCCGCCGTTACTTCAAAGATCCGGAGGTCCGCCCGCAGGGCGCATACCTGCTGGGCAGCGTGAATGGCGCCCGCTACGGTGTGGGTTTCAATAAGAAAGGCTGGATTGGCGAAGGTATCGGTCTCTCGGCCGGCATCGGATACAAATGGCCCATCGGCAAGAGTCGCTTCTGGTTTGATGCCGGTGCCGCGCTGGGCCTCTTCTACTCCGCTTACGACCCGTATGTCTATGGCAACGACGCATTGGGCTGGTACTATTACGATTACGCCGGCAAGCCGGAAGACTTCACGGAGCGCAACAACCGCTGGATCTGGCTGGGCCCGACTCGAATCTACTTCTCGATCGGTGTCGATCTGTTTAACCGAAACAAGGAGGGCAAGCGATGAAAAAGCGCATCCTTCTCTCCCTGCTCGCTCTGGTGCTCTTCACGGGCTCCTGCACGATCGATCCGCCGCTCCACCTGCGCAAGACCGCCGAGACCTCGATCATCCTGGTTCCGACCATCACCACCTCCTTCATGTGGCAGGTGGATTGGCAGACCCAGTGGCAGTTTAACTGGTCTACCGATCAGTTCGGCCCGCTGGAATATGTGGTGCCGACCGCCGTCCGTATGCATGACTACACGCTGAATGAGTTACTGGTTCCCAAGCAGCATGACGTCTATAACTTCAACGGAACCACGGGACAGGTTCAGCTCTTCCAGGGCATCCACAACCTGCTCTTCCACAACATCGGATCCGAGGTGAACCTCTTCCGCTCGGACGACGACCTGTCGGATGTTCACGCCTATACGCGTGTGATTTCCAGTGGTTTGAAGGCCTCCATGCCGGTGATGACTCTCGAACAGAAAGAGGCCCTCACCCGTTCCGAGGCGGAGATGGAAATCGATGAGCCCGTGGTCCTGATGCCCGACCAGCTCTTCACCATGTACGACGTACACCGCGAGATTTCCGACAATCTGGAAGACTTTGAATACATCGACGGCAAGTACGTGCTTCACATCCGCGGCACCCTTGAGCCTGTGACGTATATCTACCTGATACAGATTAAACTCATCAACAACCTCGGTCGAGTGACGGGTAGTATGGGTGGCGCCGCCCTTACGGGTATGGCAGACGACGTCTGTTTGCCCACCAAGATGAACTCCACCTCCACGGTCAGTGTGCCGATGGATGTACACATCAACAAGGCGGCTGATCCCGATCTGCTGGGCGCGCGCGTGCTGACCTTCGGTATCCCGGGCTGCAATCCCTCCGACCCCGCCAGCCTTGCCAACGCCCCTGCAGGAAAACATTATCTGGTGGCCAACATCTGCTTCGCAACCGGTCAATATAAAAATATTAACATCGACGTAACCGACCAGATTCGAGCACTCCCTACCGGCGGAGTCATCACTCTGGAGCTCGACGTCAACGACTTCCCGCCCGAAATCATCGACCCGCCGATCGGCGATGGAGGGGGCTTCAATGCCCTCATCGGAGACTGGAATGAAAAGATCGGAACCACAACTGTAATTAATTAACAATCAATTATTCACCATTTTTTTTAATTTTTATGCGTATGAAAAAAATTCTAATCCTCGCTGCTACGGTTGCCCTGAGCGCAGCCTGCAGCCACAACTTCGAGGTGAACCCCGTCTCTAAAGATGGCGGTCAAATCGGATTCGGTTCCTGGGCAGAGAGCCTTACAAAGGCTCGTGTTCAGGGCTCTAACACCTGGACAAACGGAGATGATTTTGCTGTGTATGGTTTCAAAGACAAAACCACCCCGGCTCCCTCTACCGTTTTCGCCCATGACGGAACCAATGATGTTGTCGTTTCCTATGATGGCTCCAAATGGGATTATGACCATCATCGTTTCTGGGATGTCAATTATGACTCCTATACCTTCTACGCTGTTTCTCCCGCTAGCATCGGTGTAAACGCTACTGCCTTGAACCCGCAGACGGGTGTCATGACAAGCGCATCAATCACTTTCGCTGGTAATGACAACGACATCCTTGTCGCTGACGAAAAGACTGTTAATAAAACGGATGGTGAAAACTATTTCAATGGATACGGCACCGTTCCGTTGGTCTTCAATCACGTTGCATCCCTCTTTGACCTGAAGGTCAAGAAACACGCCGACATCGGTGATGCTGTTGTGGCTATCACTGCTATCACTTTGAGTAACATGGATGTAACCGGAACGTTCAACGTCAGCGGATATACCGCTACAACGTTCAAAGACGCTTCCGGTACAGCTCCCGTCGTTGCTTGGACGCCCACTGCAACGGGTTCCTACACCAATACCAGTGGTGTGACCTCCGTTGCCACCCTTCCGACCGATGTCACCGATGATGCAGCTGGAGACTTCCTGATCAATACCCTCATTGCAATGCCTCAGACTCTCCGTACCACCGGAGAGGCTAAGCAGACGGTAACCATCTCTTATACGATTACTCCTGCTAACGGTGATACGATGACCTACGAAAACAAATCGTTTGATCTTGAATCGTTTGACGATGCGGACGATACAGACAATGATGATACGCACATTTCCTCGTGGATTCCTGGTAAGCACTACACTTACTTCATCACGATCAACGCCCACGCCATTATGTTCTCCGCTACCATCAATGACTGGACGACCCAGAGCGGTTACCACTACCTCGTCAACTAAAGACTTCCATGCTTAACCGCATCATACGCATTTTGGCGACGACGCTGGGCACCCTGCTCCTCGCAGCAGGGTGCTCCAAGGCGCCGTATGGCCCGGCGTCCGAACAGAACCCCATCAGTTTTGACGCCGGGTCCGCCCTTTTGCGCAATGATGCAACAAGATCGGTCGCATATTACGACAACACGAGTTTCGGAGTATTCACGTTTAAACAAAGCGGCGGTACGTGGGCTCAATTAGCGTCCAAACACTGGAAACCGAGTTGTATGTTCAACCAGGAAGTCCACTACCAAAGCGGCGTCTACACCTATTCCCCCCTCAGGTTCTGGCCCGATCCGGCAGACGGCACGCTTACGTTCTGGGCTTACAGTCCTTACGATGCAGATGCCGACCTGTTGGTTGCAGGGAGTACCACCACGGCATACACCAGTAACTCGGAAGGTCTTCCGGACATGAGGGTTACGGTGGACGGCCACACAGACGTCCTATACTCCGATGTCCTTGCAGACCAGACGTACACATCCAATTCCGGAGTGGCTAATATCACTTTCAACCACGCCCTCTCTTTGATTGACGTGTATGTACAAAAGATTGACGATCCTGATGACGACTACACCGTAACTTTGAATTCGGTCAGTTTTAATGGTATTTATGTGACCGGCATCCTCAAGAGTTCGGATTGGAGTTGGTACAGTTACAGCGGAGCCAGACAGAACCTCCTTTTGTGGGAAGAAGATCCTGACGATGCCAGTGACGATGCCATTGCACAGCTCGAGAATGGGGTTTCACACTCAATCGGAAGTTTGATGCCCTTGCCGCAGAGTCTGACCAGTGACCTAGCACGTCTCCAGGTCGTTTTCACCCTCTCGTCCCCCAGTCTGCAGACACCCAGAACGACCACTCGTAATGTGCTTCTCAGGGAAACACTTCCCTCAAATCTGACGGAGTGGGTAAAGAATTCCCACTACACGCTCACCATCAAGATTTCCGCGGACAGACCTATCGAATTCACTGTCACATGGTCCGATTGGGGTGCAGACCACAACTACCATTTGTCCAGTTAAGATGAAACTTTGGCATATCATATCTCTTCTTGTCACTTCCGCACTGCTCACCGGCTGTGGAAAGGACGTCCGCATTGATGTGCCGGAGGGGCCTAGACCCATAAAGTTCACGACAGGAGAAACGGCCATAACCAGGGCCTTTAAGCCCGACGATCCTACGGTGCTGTTTACTGTTGGCAACAAAGCCAGCGTTTTCGCCACCAGGGTTCAAGACGATATCCCCGCGAACATTATGACCAATAGGGAACTACACTGCGACGAGGTTACTGCGCCTGCGACACCGGGAGATCCTTACACTGGAGTGTGGAACTACGACAACGTCGTTTATTGGCAAGATACCGGGCATTATTATTTTACCAGTGTCTTTCCAAAAAACGATAATGCGACAATCGACAACTCCACCTACAATCTGGGTTTCAGCTATTCTGCAGGTACCAATACAGACATAATGGTTGCCAGGGCATACCGCGACGCCTCCGTGAGCCAGGACCCCGTAAATCTGGAGTTCAAGCACATAACCGCCGCGGTGCGTTTCCTCTTCGGCAAGTCTTCCAGTTCCGATGCAGATCAGTACGCCCTGACGTCGTTCCAGTTGGAGAATATTGTCGCGACCGGCAATTTCAGCCTCTTGACGCGAATCACCAATCCGGCATCGGATCCGATCACTTCGTCGACCTGGTCGAACAGCGGTTATACAACCACGCTTGCAGGATGGACGGCCCAGACCATTGGCGACCGAATAACTATCACGCATCCGTCCGATCCCGATAACCCCGACGGATATACGCCGATGGGATGGTACTATATGGTACCACAGACCCTGAATGCATCCTGTAGGGTTCGTTTCTCCGTTGTTTACAATGACGGTGAACCGGTGGAAACAGTACTTAACTTCTATGGAGCAGTTGACCAGACCAGTGAAGCCGGAATAGCCTGGGAACCTAACCACGTATACAACTATTTCATCACGCTCACCCAAAGCGGCCTTGAACTTACCGTACAGGCCGTACCTTGGGATCAGGTTAATGTAACGACGGACGATGTCATCTTTATGTAATGATCTGATGAGAAAGCACTTGTTCATATTGTTATTGCTCGGCGTTATTACAGTCTCGTCCTGTCATAAGGAGCCGGTTCCCGGGGGTGAGTTGTCGGGCTACGGCAGCATAGAACTCAGCCTGGGTTCTTCGGATGCCATTCGTCTGGCCACCAAGACAGACGCGGATCTGCTGGAGGGTCTTCGCTTCAACAACGTGCTCGTGATATTGGTGGATAACAGCGGCAAGGTTATCGGCAATGTTTATAAGACCTATCCGTATACGAACGGAGGAGGTAGCGACATCCAGGATAGCGAAGTGGCCACTTCGGTCACCGAAGACGTCATCCATTTCGAGCATCTCCTTCCCGGTGACTATCACGTCTATGCTTACGCCAACATCAACGCCACGGAGTGGCAGAAGACGGGCGAGGAAATAACGGTCCAGGAAAAGGCTGTCGCGACGGGGGATTTCAGCGGATACCTCAACAGAGAGCTGCTTTCCCTCACATCCGCAGGGACCGACGTTCCGGTCAATCCATCCGAAGCGATGCTGCTGACAGGCCACAAGACCATCCCGGTCGGCCTTTCCGTAGTCAACGATACCCTGGATCTGATACGTCCGCTTGTCCGCTTCAAGGTTACGGTTCGCAACCACACCAGGTTCCCTGTAAATGTGGATGAACTTCGCTTCAGTCACTTCAATCCCGACAAAGCATACCTGCTGGACCACCGCGACGCATCTGGCGTTCCTGAGATCCCGGCCGGAGTGACCTACAGGGCCCTGCCTGCATTTGATCCTTCTGCGCCGGAAGCTACTGTGGCGGCCGAATCGGAAGGGGTCGTCTATCAAACGCTCCTTTACGAAAACGCCTCAACCGAGACTTACAAGGTTTTCTCGACGCTAACCCTGGACCGTTCGTCGGAAACGCTGTCGGATATAACTCTCTCGATGGGAGCGCGTCCGTTTGGCCTTATCGACTATGAGACTATCTCTACCATGGCCGACGGCGAGAAGGTTGACGTGCTCGTAATCAATCCAAGAAGCGCCACCCGTTCCGGCCGACTGTACTACGGCATCGGTGACACCGGAATTGCCTGGGAGAGCTGCGGATATGATGCCTATGCAAAATTTTTCGCAAGGGCTCAGGCCATTTACAACGAGGTGAGTTCATACAATTATTCAGGAACCGGATTATGGAACGGCTTTACCGGCGCCGCTAACAACAAATCTGGTCTGGCAGGATGGACGGGCAATTCTGCCGATGCCCCCTATAAAGGCGACATCTTCGACTACACTGGCGCCAATCATGGCACGCCGCGTAAGAAGTATTTCCGTACGCTGACCAAGACAGGGGAGTTATTCTCCATTGACGGCCTTTCCACCAACCCTCTGTCGGAAACTTCCATTACAGACATAAGGATTGAACAGGGTACTGCCACTTCCGGGAAATTCCCGAGCGACATCAAGAGCAACCAACTGGTCACTTTCATTCAAAACAGCACTGGCAACCACCTCAAATCGGACTGTAAGTGGAATGATAGCTCAGAAAACGGGGCCAAGGACTCGAAAGTCATATGGGATTCCGGCAACAACCAGGACCATCAGTTCATTCTCTTCGGCGAATACTGTGCTGGCGGCTTGCTGAAGCGTCTCCTCAAAGAGAATAACAAGGAAGTGCCCCTTACGTATATGGCACGAAATGAAGAAATCAATGTCGTGATCAATGTCTACTATGCCGACCAGTCCGGTGAAATTACGTTTACGGTAGACAACACCCACTGGACAGAAGCGGGCGCGACAACTTCTACCCACACATTCAATTGATTTATGCTATGAAAAAGTGGTTACTGTATATAGCTTTAATCTTATTCGTCTTCGCAGGGTGCGTGCACGAGCCTTCCGAGAGGCAATGCGCCGCCGGTGAGGTAGACTGTGTTCTTTCCTTTGGATCGCCCCAGGGAATGAGCGTTGACGTGACCACTAGAGGTGAACTCGGAATCGTACGAGAGAGCAATGTGTTCAACATTTATCTTATGATTTTCGAGGGGAATTCCGCCAGTAGCAAAAAGATTTACGGCCATTACTTCGATTCTGGAAACCTAAATGCCACTTCCGAATCGAACTACTGGACGGTTACTAACATGTCGGCCGCCACTGATCCGGCCACTAACGGTACGATCCATTTCAGGACTTCGGCCAAGACCGGATGTACGCTCGTAGCCGTTGCCAATATGAACCCGAATGACCTCGACGTGTCTGCCGGTCTGCTTTCCACCATTCAGACATTCGGCGACCTTCAGGGGGTTGTCGCTACCCAGGTCCGCAGCGAGATAGCGGCCAACTCGGGTTTCTTCCTCATGACCGGGCAGAGAGACGGTGTAGATATAGTTGCAGATAATGAGCACCCTGATGATCCTGTATCCATTTCTCCGGGATTGAGTCTTTCGCGCCTTTATGCCAAGGTAACCTTCAATGTAAGGGTGGCCAAGGATACTCTTGGCGGGCCCAGGTCGCCTCTTAGCAAATTTGTGCCTTACACCTGGCAGGTTGTCAATGTCCCAACCTGCTGTTATCTCCTGCCTGGCGCGGAAGATGCAGCCGATTCTGCGGATAAGTTGTTCTCTACGGAAGCGCTCGGTTTCGAGACGGAAACAATCACAACGGATAATAATGACTATTACGCAGACGGTAAAACCAAAGTTTCCATCCATAGTTTCTCGTTCTATATGATGGAAAACCGCCATGCTCCGTCTGCTGGCATCAAAACCTATGCGGATCGCGAGAGAAGGGTGAAGCCGGATCCATATACGGCCACCACCTTCTTCGACAATGGCGGTTACGTGTATACAGATCCTCTTTCAGCTTATGTTGTCCTCACCGGGAAGATCGTAATGGGGACCACTGCGACTGTGGGAGAAGGAGTAAATGCTCACACCAATGAAAATGCCACACTGGATGCTAATGTCCGATATGAGATACACCTTGGGAATTTCTCCAGCGATGTAACCGATTTCAACACGGAACGCAACTACAACTACGTGTACAACATTTATATCGGTGGTGCAGAAAGCATAAAGGCAGAGGTGGAAGCCTACAAGAATGGAAGCACCGCGGAGCCCGAACCGGGTGCAACCGGCCGCGTTGTGGTGGCATTGGAAAAAGTGTTTGACAGCGACTGCCACTACAGCACCCAGGTGATTTCCTTCCATGCGAATTACATGGACCCTAACAATATCAGCTGGTATGTGGAGTCCCCGTTCAATCCCGACGGCGTCGGCGGATCCGACGTCAGCAGTGGATTGGTAAGCCTCAGTGATATCGATTACCATTGGGTGGAATTCTTTGTCAATGCAAAGGACGACAGCGGCATTTATTACTCCGACCGGCGCGTCAAATACTATCCTTATGATTACGACGGTCCGGAATTTCATGAACTGAACGGCGATCCTATTCCACATGGAGATCCCCGCCGCACCATGTATGTTGATGAACTCGTGAATTTTCTGCGGGCAGAAAAAACACAGTACGACATTGATCAGGCTAAACTGGCCTTGCAGCCTGGTGATGAAGGGTATGTCGAAGGCTATGTCCCAGTAAACCATTTTGACAACGACCCCGGTCCGGACGGCCCCAAAATCTCCGTTACCGCTTTCATAGACGAATATTACTATACGGTCCATCCAATCACAAAGGAGTATGACCCTACCCTCTGGAAACAGATTGTGAACCATCCTATGCGGCGCATGCACATCCTGGCATCGTCCGCTACCTCGGCTGATAAGGAAAGCACGATGATCGGGTCTTCCTTTACCATCCAGCAGCGCTCCATCCAGAGTATTTATGCGGTTCATGAGACGGCAGGCCTTCAGTCCGCTTGGGGAATGGAATTTACTGACGACAACACTGAAACCGGCATGGCCGACTACTGGAAGAACGAGGATTTCGAAGATTGCGGCAACACCAGTACCACCAACGGACGCCTGAATACGTTGAAGCTCTGGGGCGTCCTGGACAAAGACGGCAATGAGGTTGCCGTCGGAGAACCTTGGGAAAAATACCTCAACCTTTACGGTACAAACGAGACCCCTCATTTATTGGACGACTATAATTATCTCCGATACAGCTGCCTGTCGCGTAACCGCGACAACGACGGCGATGGTATCATCGATGCGGATGAGATCCGGTGGTATATGGCTGCTGACGTCCAACTTATCGGCGTGTTCATGGGCTCCTACGGCATTGAGGGCGATGCGAGACTGTATCAACGCAGCGCTGCGGATCAGGCCGATAGTCATAAAGATAAATGGCGTCAGCATATTATTGCCAGCAACCGGTATGTCAATTCAGAGGCAGATAGTCTCAACAGCAACAAGTATGCGCGTGTTGTATGGGCGGAAGAGGGTGTAAATGGAAGTAGTTTGGCATTTAAAGACAATAATCTCCAAACATCTAAATTCGGCACCCGCTGCGTACGCAACCTGGGATATTATGTGGAAGGAGGCGAACGCAAGGATATTACACTGACCGACAATCCCAATGTGGAGCCGGATCCGTACATCGTAATGACCCGAAAGCGCCTCAACGAAGACGGCTCGGTTACAAGCCCGTATACCGGCAATTACGACAATCGAACTTTCTATGAGTTTGACTGCTCCCGTATCAACGTTGCATCACTGCGCGATCCTGTCGATCATGAGCTCATCGGTCATGACGAGAACAGTAAGATGGCCTGCCTGTCAAGCAGGTTTGTAACGGCGCCGGAGATCAATGCGGTAGATATAAGTAAAAAAGGTTCTTATCAATTCAATGGTAAGACATACAACCTCACCAAAATCCAGCAACTGAACCAGTATCTCGATGCCAGTTTCCCCAATCTTGACGCCAATTTCAGCGTGTGTCCTGAAGGCTATCGACTACCGAATGTTCGCGAGATGTCAATTATATGGACCGCGCTCTCTCCTCTCGAAACAGGTGATGGTCTTGGCACTGGATATCTTGCGGCCGAAGGCACCAATATGCCTTCTCGAACCCATTGGTCGAAAGGCAATGAGGGCTCTAAAAAGAGGAGCACTGATTGGGGCTGGGCAATGAATACGAAACACCTTCTTATGGCCACCATCACCAACGGCGTCTCCAAACCCCGCTGCGTGAAGGATTTGTAACCGCCGCTCCGCTTCCACCTACGACTACGTCCGCGTCACCCATCAGCCAGAAAAGGTCGCCCTCCCGTAAATAGGCCTTGGCGGATAACAGACTGACAGTCAGGCGATAATACAAAGCACTGGTATCTGTTTTGGATACCAGTGCTTTGTGTATTATGGTGATTATTTGCGAGTTAGCTGCCAAGCCCCAGCATCGTCAAGCGCCTCTCCGAGCGCCCTCACTGGCTACTCCACCCCGTACTTCTTCAGAATCTCCAGCAGGGGTTTCTCGATGGAGCACATCCAGAGGTAGTAGCCATAGTCGTCCGGATGGGTACCGTCCACAGAGGATTCGTGGAGCGGACTGGTCGCGCTGGGACGAATGTAATAGACATCCGGCCAGCACTTCACGGCGATCGCCATCAGACTGTCGGCCATCGCCTGTTTGGCGGCCTCAACCTCATTCAAAACGGTATCGTAGTTGCGGCCTTCGCGATAGATGGTCTGCTGGAAGATCAGCGGTTTGCCGGGATGAGCCGCGCGCAGCCGTTCGATAAACGGAAAAAGCCGCTGCTCGATTACCTGAGCATTCGGATTCGAGAAGGCATCAAAGACATAGGCATCCGCCTCCACATCGGCCAGAACCTCCGCAAAATAGGGTTGCAGGCGGCATCGCCCGCTGCACCCGAGCGACAGCATCTGGATGCCGGTACGGCGCGTGAACTGGTCCGGATAGGACATGCCCGCACGGCTGGTGGAGATGCCGTGGGTGAAACTCGATCCGAAAATGGCCACCCGGTGGCGGAACGGCGACGGAATCGCCTCCAGCACAGATCCCTTCTCCACGCCAATCTTCAAAGAGGTCAACTCGCTGTAAATAGGCAGATAGAGCAGGCACTCCTTCATGGTGGGCGCCATGTTTTTGATGAGGGTCAGTTCGGCCTCCGGGTTGGAGACGGTGGGTGCAATATTGCGTGCCCAGCGCCAGCTGCCGTCGGCCTGCTTGATATAGAGATCGTAACCTTGCGAGGCGAGTCGCATCGTGGAGTTGCTCCGCCAGGAGAAATCGCCTGTGGCCGTCAGGGTGATGGAGCCCGAGTTGGTGCGGAAGACCACCGCCAGACCGGCAGGGCAGCGAACCTGGAAGTTCTCCGTCTTGGTGAAGCCTTTGTATTTCACGGTGTCCACGCGGTGGTACGGATTAGGCGTATCCATGATTTTGCCGATCAGCGTCAAATCCGACGCCTCGGTATAGACATATTGTACGTTCTTGGGGGTTGCATACACGCCGTCGGAGGTCTGTGCAGCGGACTGTGCCGTCATCACGCATCCCAGCGCCACCACGGCCACGATCATCAAAAGTATCCGTTTCATAGTGAGACAAAGTTAACGAAAGAATTCTTAACTTGCCTTCGAAAAGCAACAGGTTATGGCGGACTCCCGGGAATATGTCGATTTCATTCTGGACAAGTTTGCGCGGTTGGAAGTGGTCAGCGCGCGCAAGATGTTCGGCGGCTACGTGTTGCACATGGCCGGCAAGGTGCTGGGCTTCATCTTTGAAGACGAGTTTCTGTTCGAGCCTGGTCCCACTGTGGCCCGGCTGCTGCCGAACGCCGAGCGCAAGGAGCTCTTCCCCGGCTCCAAGCTTTTCTATGTGATTGATGAAGGCATGAGCGCGCAGCATCTCTGCGCCCTGGCCGAAGCCTGCTACGACGATCTTCCGCTCCCCAAGCCCCGCAAATCCAAGAAGTCGCCCCGCACCGCCGCCGAGGCCTCCCGCCGCGAAGCGCGCATCGCCGCCGAATTCCCCTTCGCCAAAAATATCAAGTGGTAGATCCTCTCCAGAAGCTTGGTTATTTGTACTGCGCAATGCGGGACTCGAACCAAGTCTTGACGTCGGTCCAACGGTAGTAGGGTCCGGTGACGGGCCGGAGGGCGGGGATGCGGACCTCCTGCTCATTGTAGAGGAACTTCACGAGCACCGGCTTGCCCTCTGCGCGGTAGAAAATCAGCTGCAGGTTGGAGCCCATCGGGATGCGCTCAAAGGCCTGCCAGCGCGGGTTGGCGGCGACCGCCGGCATGCAGTCGCCCGGGCCCTCGAGTCCCATCAAGCCGGCCAACGGAAGAATACCGGTATCGTGGCCGAAACGCAGGTCGGCAGCGCGGTTGCTTTCCGGCTTCATGGCAGCTTCCGCACGATCCATGTAGTCCTGCAGCAGCCCCTGCGCAGGTGCCCAGAGCACATTGCGGCCATATTCCTCGGAATTGGCCATCGATGCATAGCAGTGCACATTGTAGCTCTCATACTGCGCGAGCAACTCCTCCGGCGTGAAATACTTGGTCAGAATCTGCGTGCCGGTCTCCACGCACTGATCAATGCCGCCCGCGTGGTAAAGCTTCTCCGCAAAGCGGTAAGGATTGTCTATCACTGCGGCTATCGCCTTCTTGGAGCCGCAGAACAGGCTGTTCATCAGGCGCTCCGGATTGAAGGTCGCCTGCAGCAGCGAGTCGTGCAGCTGTCGGCTGGCGCGCGAAACCATCTTGCCGTCCTTGTAATCGTGGGCCAGCAGTTCGATATACTTTTTGCCCGTGATGAAATGGTATTTTACCTGCGGGGCGAGGTTGTCCAGCTCGTCGGTAAAGCTAGCCATGCTGATCAGGCAGCGCGGGATATTGCTCGACTGCACATCCACCTCCGTGCGCTGTGCGAAGACCTCCGGCACGCGGTTGTAGAGCCGCGTTGCGATAGCGCGATGCTCGCGGGCGCCGCGCTCGGTCAGGTCACCCACCATTCCCTCGTGTTCTGCCGTAACCCTCTCGACATCAGCGAGACACTGCTCGCCCAGCGGGGTGAGAATGCCGGCCTCTTTGGCCTTGGTCAGGTACTCCCAGGCTGCCGTGGCGTTCGAGCCAATGCTCCGGCGGCTGCCGTGCCGGCCGTAATGGCTGACATAGAACGGGGTATAGCCTGCCGGTGCGGGGGTATCGGGTGTTGCCACGTATTCATAACTATGGTGTACGGCCGCCGCGCGGTCCGGGTTCTCGCGAAGCAGTTCCGCGGTGGATTTCTGCGGCTGGGCCAAAAGGAGCGCCGGCGTGAAAACCATCGCCGCCAGCACAAAAGAACGGAAAAGGTGTTTCATAATCTGGTCTTTTCGCAAAGATAACAAAACTTATTTTTTGCCGGCTTTGCCGGTCTGGCCGAGGCGGATGATGGCGCGGAGCATCACGTAGCTGTTGATGCCGTTGTAGAAACTCACGGCGCGCGACTGCGAACCGAAGGTGCGGGTCATGCTGCTCAACTGGCCCAACATATCGAAGGCTTCGAGCCGCAGGGTCATTTTCTTCTTGAGCATCGGCTGGGCCAGGGAGGCGTTCCAGATATAGTACTGCCGGTTGAGTTCATCGTAGTAATAGCCGCGCTGGTCCATGACCGCGAAGTCCGTGCTCAGCCGCATGCCCCACGGGAAGGTAACGACCGTGGAGGCCCCCACCGCCAGGTTCAGCACATCGCCGTTCACCTCGGGCCGCAGGTTGCTGCGCTCCATGGTGTACTCCGCGCGGGCGTTGAGGCCGGTCTCCAGCCAGTCGCCGCGATAGTTGAGGTCGAACTGCTCCTTGACCATCAGGCGCGGCGCCACGTTGATCTCGTCCACCTTCTTTTTGGTATCATAGAGATACGCCACATTGTTCTGATATTCACCGCCCGTGTGGTTGCTCACAGACCAGCCGCTCTCTCCGAAGGTCTTGTTGAAGACCATCGATCCGGTGGCGCGCCAGTTGCCGCCGATGTTGCCCTGCTGGGTGGTGCGGATACCGGTTTCATGGTCGTAGGAGGTGACCGTGGTGATCTGGTCTTCCGTCAGGCGGAAGGTGCCGTTGAGCACCAGGCTCTGCTGCCGCTTGATGTTGGAGATGTTGTACGACAGCGACATGTTGTGTACCTGCGCGGGCTTCAGATCGGGATTACCGGTGTGGATATAGAGCGGGTTGGTGCCGGAATTGACCGGAATCAACTGGTACATGCTCGGCAGCGAAGCCCAGTTGCTGTAGGTGAAGGAGCACTGCTCGGTCTTGCGCGGGTTGTAGCGGATGGTGATATTCGGTGCTACCTGGAAGTATCTGTTTTCCAGATCCTTCTTGACATCCTCCTCATACCAGGTAAGCACGGTGCGCTGCGGCCGGAGGGTTCCTCCCAGGGTCATGTTGAACTTCTTGCGGACATAGCGCAGGCTGATGACCGCCGCGCCGGAATAGTAGTCGTAACGGCCGTGTGCGCTGAGATTGTCGGTATACCCCGCTTCGTATCCCGCCGGCAGGGAGTTGACCGCATTGCGGTGCGGCCCCAGTGCGACCGGCCGCCAGGAGGGGTCGACCTGCGCGAGGTTGTAGTAATCCTTGTCGTTGGTTCGCCATTCGCGCTGGGCGCGGAGGGTGG